>JBDSBP010000569.1:0-5390 GCA_039921525.1 Chitinophagaceae bacterium
ATGTATGTGTACAGCTTCGCCACTGTTAAAGTAAAACTTACCTGGAAGCTGGCCATTGAACTATACGTCAAGCGGAACTTTCTAAGCGTTTTTTTACCTGCCGGAGGAATTACTGCACTCGCATACATGCCTGGCAGCCTGCGCGCTTCGGCCGTCCATAAACGGGAGGTGCACCAGGCATCCGGTATCTATGCTTTTACGGGGTTCCTCTCGCTGTTTATAGTAGGTGTTCCTGTTATATTATATGCTATTGCAGAAGCCCGGCACATTCAGCATGCGAATACAGGCATTATCATTTTAACGGTTTTATTAGCCAGCGTAGTATATATCATTTATTCCATCCGAAATAAAGGATGGATTTATAAATTGATAATAAAGCTATTCCCATCTCTTGAAAAGAGAATCAGCTCCATGCTTGACTTCCATTTCTCAAAGCCTGATTTCGCCATGACCACCCTGTTTTCGGTTGGTAATGAAGTTTCCGGCATCTTTCATTTATATATTGCCATGCTGGCGGTGGGTCTGCAACCTTCATTGGGCGCTGCCTGTACGGGATATATTGTTTCGGTGATCCTATTGGCTACCTCCCCTTTTTTAAGAGGACTAGGCGCTGTTGAACTATCATTAACCTACCTGCTTACCCTTTATGGTTATACGCCGGCACAGGCGCTGGAAATAACCATTTTATACCGCATCTTTGAATTCTGGCTACCGCTGATCGCTGGTTTGCTGGCATTTGCCGCGAAAGGCAGGCAGATTTTTCTTCGTCTTGCCCCTGCGGTGCTTATTTTTATATTGGGTGTAGTGAATATACTCTCAGCTATCACGCCTCCTATAAGAGAGCGCATTCGTTTATTACGACAGTATCTGCCCATGGATACGCTTCATGCTTCCAATTTACTGGTACTTTTAATGGGTTTATTACTGGTGGTTACAGCTACCTTTCTTGTAAGGGGGCTTCGAAATGCCTGGCTCATCGCGCTGGTTGTTTCATTGTTGTCCTGCATAACACATCTTACAAAAGCATTGGATTGGGAAGAAGCTGCTATTGCATTCTTCGTAGTGATGGTACTCCTGAGTACGTATAAACAGTACAGGCTAAAAAGTAATCCTAAACTGGTAAATATTGGCATCATAACGGCGGTGAGTCTATTCGTTGGGGTGGTTTTATTTGAAACGATTGGTTTTTATTTTATCGATGTAAAACATTTCCAGGTTGATTTTACCTGGAGACAGTCCATAAGTTATTCTATTAAAAGTTTTTTTCTGCTGGAGAACTCGGAGCTTTTCCCGCTAACAAGATTCGGCCACGAGTTCCTGGTAAGTGTAAATGTATTGAGTGTATGTACATGGATATTCTTTTTTTATACTTTTATAAGGCCATATATTCAAACCGCTGCTATAAAAGATAAGAGTGCCGGTGAAGCGGAGGCGCTTTTAACCCAATACGGCTCGTCTTCAGTAGACTATTATAAGTTGTATGATGATAAGCTCTTATTCATTTCCGAAGAGTATGAGGGATTTATAGCGTACCGGATTGCCAATAGTTTCGCGATTGTTCTGGAAGAACCGGTATGTGCTGAAGAAAATAAAATAAATATACTAAGGGAATTTGATAAGCAATGCAGGCGGATGGGGCTTAAACCTGCTTTTTACCGGGTAGATGAAGACAGTATGTATTATTTCGAAACATTGAAAAAGAAGAGTTTATTGATTGGCCAGGAAGCAGTTATGGATATTAAACAATTTACGCTGGAAGGCAAGGAAAAAAAATCACTTCGGAACGGCCTTAACAGTCTCGCTAAAAAAGGCTACACCACGGCGTTATATGAAGCTCCACTGAATGATCAGCTAATGGCAGAATTAAAAGCCGTATCGGATGAATGGTTAATAACGTATGATAAGAAGGAAGCTGTTTTCTCGCAAGGGAGTTTTGAAATTAAGGAGATACGCAAACACAATGTGATTGCTATCAGGAATATAGATAATAAAGTAGTGGCCTTTCTAAACATCATACCCGATTATGCCCCGGAAGAATGCACGTATGACTTGATTCGGAAGACTTCGGATGCCCCCGGTGGCTGCATGGATGCGTTGATAATTGCCCTGATTGACTATGGCAAAAAGCGTGGACTTCAATGGCTGAATCTGGGACTCGTTCCGATGTCAGGCATCGACGAACCGGAAAGTGCCGCGGAAAGAGTCGTGAAATTTGCTTATGAAAAAATAAAACGGTTTCAGCACTACCAGGGCCTTCGTGATTTTAAAGAAAAATATGCCACACTATGGTTAAATAAATACCTGGTATATGAAAACGATTTTGATCTGATTCAACTGCCTGCAGCATTATCTAAAGTGATGCGTCCAATTCATCCATCTTCACATACCTAAATAAAATCGATTTGAAAGCAAATTTCATAACCTGGCTTTGTTGTTTGAGTTTTTTGTCAGGCTTTGCGCAGAACCCTGTTGATGTGGGTTCGCTCCCGGTTAATATCATAACATCAGGCACTGACACCAGTAAACCGTTTGTTGTATTCATGACCGGCGATGGCGGCTGGAATAAATTTTCGCAGGAGCTGACGCGCGAGTTGGCCAAAAGAGGATACCCGGTTGTTTCCCTGAATTCCAATAAATATTTCTGGCAGAAGAAAACACCCGGGCAAAACGCGGCTGCTATTGAAACGCTTATCAAAACCTATCAAAAGCAATGGAACCGCACAAAAGTATTACTGATTGGTTATTCCTTTGGCGCCGACGTGATGCCGTTTGCTTATTATCATCTCTCAAAAGAGCTGGCCAGGCAGGTAGAGAATATTACCCTGCTCTCCCCATCTTCCAATACCGATTTTGAGATCCATGTTATGGACATGCTGGGTGGTAAAGGAAGTGGTCAGAGTGTATCCGCCGCCATTAATAAAATAAATGATAAACCCATCGTCATTATATCCGGTGAAGGCGAGACTGATTATAAGAATGGTGAATTAACCGGTAAAAATCTTACGATGGTAAAGTTGGCCGGGGGGCATCATTACGATGGCGATGAAGCTAGTGTTGCCAGTGCAATTATTCAGAACATCCCAAAAAAATGACCAATTGTTTCGGGTAACATATAAAAATTTATTTTTTACGCTGCTTGCATTAACCTGCCTGGCTACCGGACATGTACAAGCGCAAACAGAAGTAGACAGTAATTATGTCAAGTCATTTGAAAAGGCAAATAATATAAAATCAATTTCCGGCTTATCCCGTACCGCTTTTCGTTTTACCCATATTACCAATGACCAGCTGCTGAATAAACGTAGAATTGAAGCCAATACAAGAGCGTTTTCAGGCATCAACCTTAATTATAAATGGTTATCCCTGGAATATGATTGGGATATACCCAATACTGCGGTTGATAACCATTATTCCGGTAGTCGTGCCTTTTCTTTACATGCATTCCAGGTAGGGAAAAAGTTTGGAATAGAAGGCAATTACCAGCGGTATAAAGGTCTTGTTTTACCGATTAAAAATACGGGGGGGCAGTTTGATCATTTTAATAATGTGAATTACAATAACTACAGTATTAACCTGTATTATTTTTTGAATTTCCGTCAACTTTCTTATAGTTCGGCGTATAAATATTCTGTAAAACAGAAAAAATCCAGCGGGAGTATTATTACCATGCTTACCCCTGCCTACCAGTCATTTAATGTCAACGACACATTAGGTGTAAATCCTGGAACGAATGACCGGCGCTTTATTGAGATCATTCAAAAGGAACCCAAGTGGTTTACATTGCTGGGGAGAGTTGGCTATACTTATAACATTATATTGAATAATGGCAATTGGAGCATCAACCCCAGTGTATTGGGTGGAACAGGTAGCGAAACACCGCTTAATAACAGCAAGTTTTTTAAACACACATTTGGATTTGTAAACAGTTTTCAAGGCCGGGTAAATGGCGGTTACAATGGTGATAATTTCTTTGTTTATTTAAATGTTACCTTCGATAAAACCGAATATCATTTAATGGAAACCCAATTGACTACCAACAACAACTACTATTCTTTTAATGTTGGATATAGGTTTGCCAGTTTGAAGGAGAAGATTTTAAGAATTTTATAGGAGCGAAGGACGTCATCACTTTTTAATCGAAAACTCATGTTTCCCATTTTCATAATTATATCTAATGGTTAAATTATGCGTATCAATAATTTTCTTAACAATAGCCAGCCCGAGACCATTTGAATTATCTGCCTGCTCTTTAAATTTCTTAAATCTCTTAAATAATTGTTTTGGTTCAATGGCGGAAAGATTGCTGGTGTTACTGATAGAATAGGTGGAATCTGTAACACTGATAATGATCAACCCACCGGGATAATTGTATTTAACGGCATTACCAATTAGGTTACTTATCAATGATTCGGCCAGCAACGGATGCATTTTAACGATGCAATCTCCGGTAACATTTTTTTCAATAACTATGTGTTTGTCTTTAATAATTTCCTCAAACAATTGCAGATAGTTATTGGTGATGGATACCAAACTAATCGTTTCATTGGTGTCGTACTGGTTATTCTCAATTTTGGCCAACAACAGCAGTGACTGATTTAATTTCCCTAAACGCTTTATGGCAGTGCTTGCCTGAAGAATTGAGTCCACCTGTTCATCTGTGAGGTTGTTATCCTGTAAAAGTAATTCCAAACGACTCTGTGCAACTGCTAGTGGGGTTTGCATTTCATGAGCGGCATCTTCCGTAAATTCTTTCATATTTACATAATCCATATGGATTTTATTGGCCATCGCATTAAGCGACGAATTAAGCTCATTAAATTCTTTTATAGAAGTATCTTCAAAATGCATAGTTTCCATTTGGGTAAGTTCTGCCTGCCGGATCTTTTGAAGGGAGTGTTGAAACGGCATCCATAATCTTGTACTGATAAACCAATTGAATAACAGGGTAGCTGCAAACAAGCCGATAAATACAAAGAGCATAATCCGTGTAACGTTGGTAAACAACACGGATTTTTCTAACTGCGATTTGCGGATGATAATCTGATAAGGAATACCATTTACCGGAACTACCTGCGATAGCTGACGATAAGGAACTTTAACATTGGAAATTTCCTGGAATACATAGGTATCTTTAATTTCTGCGTACGTTGTAAGTGGCGCATTTACCGGAAATATAGTAAGCTCCGGGGTTTTCAAAACGAATGGCCCATTATTTTCCGTTTCATTCTCCAGGTAACGCACCCACTGTAATTCGTCGTTTACTAATTCATCGTCCATTTCATTATTGAGCTCTTTGCTGAATTGGAAGTATAGATAAAACCCTCCCGCAGCCAGCATGGGAACCATTGCGAGGAGAAAGTATAGGGTGGTTTTAGTGAGAAGTCTCATGG
>JBDSBP010000570.1:0-23489 GCA_039921525.1 Chitinophagaceae bacterium
TCGATCGCAGAACAGGCTTTATGTTTTATGGCAGGTGCAAACTCCATCTTTGCCGGTGATAAACTATTAACGACTCCTAACCCAAGTTTCGATGAAGATAATGCCATGTTTCAATTGTTGGGTTTGACGCCAAGAAAGGCTTTTAAAGATGAAAAGGAACCTGTTTCCGTGGTGACTTATTAATTTCAATATCCTGCAGCTACTTCCGGTGTTTTTAGACGTATAAATAAGCGGGCTAATTTGTTCATAAAATAAAATAATTGAAAGCTGTTTATGTCTAGAAATCAATTATAGATTGGTAAACTGTCGCCTAAAAACCTATAAGTTTTGCGTTTTTAGTGCTGGCACTCCGGGTTTCAAACCTTATAGATTTAAACAGGGTCTGACCAAAAAACCTAATCGGCTCCGTTAAAAAATGTATTCATTCAGTGAAAGGTTAATGCCAAACTGATTATAAGCTGTGTTGTTCTGATAATAAGCCCTTGCATAACGAATCTGCATTTTTTTGAAAAGGGCTCCCAGTCCCAAAGAAAACCCATTCAATCCATTGGTGGAATTGTAAATATTTAGTTCAGACCGCCGGAGATGATTGTAGGCCGTGGTAATTTCGATATAATCACCCACATAAAACTGCACTGCCACTACAAAATGTCGAAAAATTTTATCTGCAATAAATTTATCATTCTTTCCTGATTGATTAAAGCCGTTGTCATTATTAAAGCTTGTATCGTTATAGCGGATATCAAATTGATGGAGGTGCTGTGCAGTAATGGAAAACTGGATAGGAGCATTTTCTAACCGCTTCGTAATACCCATCTCGATATCAAATGGAAGATCATCGCCTGTAGTGCCATCATACTTTTTTAATTGAACCCCCATGTTTTTTAACAGCAATGAAGCCTGTAATAACAGCGAGCTGTCGTAGTAAGCGACCCCTGCATCCATGGCGATAGCATTCGAACGGTATAACCCATAATTTGAATTAATAAATTTTATGGTAGTGCCATAAAACCATTTCTCCAAATATTGGCGCGAGGCCGACAGTTGAATCACATAATCTCCAGGCCTGAAACTTCCGAGGATATTACCGGCCGCATCTGTTTGAGTGATCGATCCATAATCGATATAATGAACACCAAAAGCAAAATTTGTTTCCAGTTTCGGATGACAGTATCCCATCATAACATGATAATTTTTAATGCCTGCATACATGGAGTTAAAATCAGTGGTTAACTGGGTATGCATGGAAGGCCTCAGCAACGCTGGATTGTTGAAGGATAATCCTAAATCGTTTGAAATATTTGAAACGTTTATGCCACCCAAACCAGTTAGTTGAGGAGTCGCAGGCAGCTTAAGAAAATTAAATATAGAATTACCACCAATGGTTTGAGCATGGACGTTATAAAAGAAACCAATCGATAATAAGGTAAAGAAAAATTTATACATGCCAAACAATTGACTAAATCAACACGCTGAAGATAGGCGTATTACCCAATAGTTTGGGCGTTGAATTAAGGCTAGTGTCATGTCAAACATAAACTGTCGGTTATTTAGGCTATCAGCTATCAGCAGTCAGCTGTCAGGAAAACAATGCTAGAATTAGTTTCCTCCTGATAGGGGAAGGCTGATAGCCAAAGCATCATTTTAGAGTTGACATAACACTAGCCTGCAAATAATTATTATCCCCTGAATCTGTGGTCTGCAATCAGGTGAGTCATTAAAATCAATTGAATGAGTGGCGGAGACCCGTTGCATGAGTGGAAATGAAAATCCCCCATGGAAATGGGGGATATTTTAACCCTTAAAACAACCAACATGAAAATCTTTACGATTCTCCCAATTAATAACATCTCTTAAAAGATTTTGTTTAAAATGGTTGTTAAAGGAAATATAAGTTAATAAAGATTTATGTAAGGGCCAGTTCCAAAACCTGTTGCATATTTTTTACATAATTAAACTTCAACCCTTTTATAAAAGTGGCATCTATCTCCTGTATGTCTTTTTCATTCTGCCAGCAGAGAATAATCTCTTTTAAACCAGCACGCTTCGCCGCCAGTATCTTTTCCTTAATTCCGCCAACAGGCAAAACCTGGCCTCTCAGTGTGATTTCGCCTGTCATAGCCAGGTAGGGCTTTACTTTACGGCCGGTAAAAGCAGACGCCAGGGAGGTTAACATGGTAACACCGGCACTGGGTCCATCTTTTGGAACGGCGCCTTCCGGAACGTGAATATGCGCATTCTTTTTAGTGAACATTATCGGGTCGATATCGAATTTGCGGGCATTGGCCTGCAGGTAAGTTAATGCAGTGCTGGCGCTTTCTTTCATCACATTCCCGAGGTTTCCCGTTAATTGCAGGTCACCTTTTCCTTCGCTCAAGGCGGCTTCAATAAATAAGATGTCTCCTCCTACATATGTCCAGGCCAATCCCACGGCCACTCCGGCCATGTTCGCAGACTTATAAATTTCGTTGCTATACCTCGATCTGCCCAATATTCTTGAGACATCTTCAATAGATAAGGTAGCTTTCAGCTTACCTTTCATGGCGTATTCCTTAGCCTGGGAACGCATAATGGAAGCCAATTGCCGATCCAATTCACGAACTCCACTTTCCCGCGTATATTCTTCGATAATTTTTTCCAGCACCTTATCGCTTATCTTGAAATTAATGTTTTTTAAACCGTGCGCCTCCCGTTGTTTTGGCAACAAATGCCGTTTGGCTATCTGCGTTTTTTCCTCAATAGCATATCCACTGAGGTCTATAATTTCCAGTCGATCGCGTAACGCAGGCTGAATATTGGCGATATTATTAGCAGTGGCTATGAATAGTACTTTGCTCAGGTCGTATTCCAGCTCCAGGTAATTATCATAAAATGTATGGTTCTGTTCAGGGTCCAACACTTCCAGTAAAGCTGAAGAAGGATCACCCCGAAAATCGCTGCCCACTTTGTCAATTTCATCCAAAATCATAACGGGGTTGGATGATTTTATCTTGCGGATGCTCTGCACTATCCTGCCGGGCATGGCCCCGATATACGTTTTTCTATGACCGCGGATTTCGCTTTCATCATGCAATCCACCCAGGCTTAATCGCACATATTTTCTTCCGATAGAATTAGCAATGCTTCTGCCCAGAGAGGTTTTACCGATTCCGGGAGGGCCTACAAAACAAAGGATTGGGCTTTTCATGTCCCCCTTCAATTTTAATACAGCCAGGTATTCCAATATCCGTTCCTTGATCTTATCCATTCCATAATGATCATTGTCCAATACCATCTTTGCTTTTTTAAGATCGTACTTATCTTCAGTATAGTCGAGCCAGGGAAGGTCCAACATCAGGTCCAGGTGATTATACACTACGGAATAATCGGGCGTGCTGGGATGCATACGTTCCAGCTTTTCAGTTCCTTTTTTGAACATTTCCTTTGCTGCAAGCGGCCATTTTTTCTCTTCCGCTTTTTTTTGCATCTCTTTCACTTCGCGCTCGTTGGTATCTCCACCCAGTTCGTCTTTGATGCTCTTCAATTGTTGCTGCAAAAAATAATCCCGTTGTTGTTTATCCAGTTCGGTTCTTGTTTTATTGGTAACCTTGTTTTTGAGTTCGGCAAACTGTAATTCCCGTTGAAGCAATTGCATCAGCAAGTCGGCCCGTAATTTAATATTGTTCAGTTCCAGCAACTGCTGTTTATCGGCGAGATCAGTACTCAGGTTGCTGCTAACAAAATGTATCAGGAAAGAAGGATTCTCAATATTCTTTAAAATAATGGATGCTTCAGACGGCAGGTTGGGAGACAAATTTATTATTTGTGAAGCCAGGTCCTTTATATTAGATACGTACGCTTCAAAATCCTGGTCTTTCGGCGCCTCTTCTTCAGGCAGAATTTCCACCGTGCCTTTAAAGAACGGATCTTCAGCCGTTATAGATTTCACTTTAAAACGGCGTTTACCTTGTATTATGATGGTAGTACCGCCATCTGGCATCTTGATCAATTTAGCAATCTTTGCCACCGTTCCCACATCTTCCAGGTCAGCTATGGTTGGATCTTCTACGTTACTGTCTTTCTGGGCAACCACGCCTACCAACTTGTCAGCCTTATAAGCCTCCGTAACCGCTTTAATGCTTTTATCCCTCCCTACCGTTATCGGTAAAACTACACCGGGGAAGAGCACCGTATTTCTAAGTGGTAAAATGGGCAACTCCGAGGGTATGTCTATATCCTGGCCGTCATCACCCTCATGTTCATTCAGGGGGATGATCGGCAAAAAATCCATATCGTCTTCTGGTTTAAAAAAAAAGTTCGATTGATTCATAATATTTATTCTGTGACAAAATAACACCTGCAACTGAAATATCCTATAATTTCAAGAGAAAGGTATATGGGTCAACATTAATGCCAGTAAAAAATAGGCTTTGGCAACCTGCCATAAAGCCGGAGGGCTAAATTACTCACTGCTACGATACTTTCTGCTAATTATTGCTAAAAATAAAAACCTCTTTGTAAACAAAGAGGTTTTAAAAGTAATATTATCAGCTTTTAATTAGAGTATTCGCAAACCCACGCTTAATTGAAATCCCTGGTTTTTCCATTTATCCTTGTTATCGATGTCGCCGATATCGCTTAATCCTACAAAATATCTACCTGAAACCTTAAAATTGGCAATGTTTAATTGAACACCGCCTACCATACTAAAATCACCACTGTTGAAGGCATTTTTACCATTAGTTAAAAGATTGTCGCTTTTGTTTAACAAGATACCGAATTGAGGACCGGCCTGAAGCGTAAAAAACTTAACCGGAGAATAATTTAATAAAATAGGAACGGAGAGATAATTCAGTTTAACATCCTTCAAATTATCGGTATTATACAAGGTGTCGAAATTAGTTCCTGATTTTGAATTAAACTGGTTGAATAAAACTTCGGGCTGAATTTGAAATTTTTCACTGACCCTTACAACGGCAAAACCACCCAGACTATACCCATATCTAAATTCATCTTTAAAAGATTTGCCATCAACCTTGCTGATGTTAACGCCTCCTTTTATACCCAATTGAAACATAGGAGTTTTCTGTGCAAAAACCATGGCTGTCGTTGATAACGTAATAACCAACAATAAAAGCATTTTTGATTTCATAAAAAGAGGGTTTTGTTTTTTTTAAATTTAAATTCAAGTAATATGCCAGCTAATAATTCTATTGTTAAATTAATCAAAATTAGATTTATTACCTGGCGAGGAGGTATTAAGAATTGCCCGCCATTCAATAGTTTAACATTCAAAACCTAAAGTTTGTTGAAAGTCAGATGCCGGGTTTATCCGGTTGACTGTTTATCGTCTTTTGTTTAGGTAACGGGTGTTAGCTGAATTTATTTTTCTATGATGCACAAATAGTTGTTAATATAAATTTAAATTGACACAAATATTTGTTAGTAGATGAAAATCTAATTTTGTAGAAGACTAGAAATTTACACCGGCTGTAAAAGATACAACACTGTTAAAACGCTTATCCGCCTTGTGCAGGTAGTAATCAAGCAATAACTGAGGCAATACGTAATACCTGCCTAAGGAATAATCTACCTGGAGTACAAAAGTGGAAGACTGGAAATCCAGGCCGCGTACATCGGAGATATAGGAGTTAGAAGGAAGAATATTCCTGGTTAAAACACTATTACTGCTAAAAGAAGTATTAAATCCAAAATTTTGAGTTCCGGCAGATAGTAATAACACGGGCCTGAATGTAAGCACATCATTTTTCAAAAATACCTTGTCATAAATAAAACTATGGCGTACAGAAAACAACGTAGAAAAATCTCTAACAGATTCATCCCGTTGAATTACAATGATTTTTTTCTTGCTAGCCTTAAGACGTTTTAAATAAACATCTACTTCTTTATGTTCAAATTCGGTTTTACTACCCCAGCCATAACTAAATGCGATACCCGGCTCTAACCACCATTTTTTTATATTAAAAAAAGTATATACTTCATGTTGAATGGGCGTTGTATAAAAAGAAAGATTTTCCTTGCTATAAAAGCGCGTATAACTTATTCCCGTAGAAAACTGGTTTCTTTTGACATAGTGATAGGTAGGGCTAATCGCATACTGATAGGGATTCAACTTAGCACCTTCTTTTATCATATATCCAGAAAGCGAAATCCCTAATCCTGATTTATGAAAATAACTGATTTCCGGGGAAAAGACAGCTTTGTTTTTTACCTGAAAATCTAAATTTACATTATCCTTAAAACTAAAGAAGCCGGTACCAACTCCGGCGCTTATTGTAAAAAAGCCTTTCGGTTTTATTAGGGAATCAAGATAAGCGTCAAATTCTTTCATTAAAGAATCCATGATAGCTGTGGTATCACGACCAGCAAAAAGATCATCGAGCCTGTTACTTTGCGCGTGCGAAGAATACGACTGCAAAATGCCTGCTAGTATAATTGTCACCGTAAAAAGACGCTTCATGCAGTTTATTGGGTGTTTACATTATTATTTTATACCTGTCAATATACCAGTAAACGTAAATTAAAGAAATTAAGTTGTCTGGCTCTAAAGTTACTATGATAATTAAATATTAACAATAAATCCATCGGTGTGTTAACATCCTTTTATCAATTATCAGGCACCTTCGAGTATATTTACGCGAGTTCAATAACGGTAATTTCCGGCAAAATACCTACTCTTCCCGGGTACCCGATAAAACCATATCCCCTGTTGACATACAATTTCTGTTTACCTGTTTCATATAAACCCGCCCATTGTTTATACATGAACTGCACCGGGCTCCATTTAAAGCCGGGAATTTCAATGCCGAACTGCATCCCATGGGTGTGACCAGCAAGCATCAGGTCAATATCAGGATAAACAGGCCGTACCTGGGCGTCCCAATGACTCGGATCATGACTCATTAGTATCTTGAAAGGAATTTTTTCTGTTCCCGGATAGGCTTTTTCCATTTTACCATATTTAGGAAACCTGCCTTTGCCGCCCCAATTCTCGATTCCCAATAAAGCAATCTGGTCGCCGTTTCTTTCCAATATCTCATGTTCATTCATCATCAATTGCCAACCCAATGCAGCATGCACGCCTTTTATCTGTTGCAGGTTGGCAGCTTTTGCTTCTGCACTTTCCCACTGTACATAATCCCCATAATCATGGTTACCCAGTGTTGAATATACTCCCATAGGGGCTTTTATTCTTTTAAACAGCTCCACATATTCTTCCATTTCAGTGGCCCGGTCATTTACCAGGTCGCCGGTAAACAGAACAAGGTCTGCTTTCTCTTTTAAAATCTTTTCCACCCCCTTTTCCACCGCTTTTATATCTGTAAAGCTGCCGGAGTGTATGTCACTTATCTGAACGATCTTTAATCCCTTAAAACCTGCTGGTAAGTTATCGAAGGTAAGTTTAACGCGCTTTATGTCGTACCGGTATTTATTGCCAAAGCCATAAAGCAATGTGCCAAAAAGAGATCCACCAACTCCAATTCCTAGCCAGCTCAAAAAAGCAGAGCGGGTTATCCCTTCTTCATTTCCAGATATCTCAATGGAAGGATTGCTGAATAGTTTACCAACTATCCACATCATTCCCCTCCTTATATCATCTAGTAAAAAGAAGGTGGAAGCGAATAGTTTGGAAAAGAACAGACCCACCATTACGGCAAACAGGTAAGAGCGTACTGACTTTGGCCAGTTCGAATAATTCACATAAGGCAGTATTATCATCAAAAGCAACGCCGATCCCGAAATTATCCAATACGCAGAAAATACCGTCATTCGAAGGCGTGGAGAAGCCGATTGGGTAAGTGTTCTTACCACCTGGAAAACATAAAAGTCTAAAATAGCCATAAGGCCTACCACCACCCAGACAAATCCTGTATTTCGCATTTTTAAATATTTAGTGTAAGCGACGCGTGAAATAATTACGAATTAAAAATTACGAATTACGAGAACACCCCGTAATTCGTAATTTGTAATTTGCAATTTGGTCATCAGGTCATTTGATATCTAGAAACTAATAAATTCTTCCAACTGCAGCCGAATCGCTGCCAGCGTGCCTTTCTCTATAACCAGCCCAGCCCCGTCTACCAACTTATGAACAATCGAGATGGGAAGCTTATTGGGATGCACAACTACCTTAACATAATTGAGTATGCCTGTAAGGTGATCCATTCCCCGTATATTCCCTGCCCTGCCGGTTGAAACGCCCACCAGCAGAGCTTTTTTTCCCCACCATACCTTTTCAATATCCGAATTATCTATCAACGATTTTAACACGCCTGGAATGCTTCCATTATATTCCGGGGAAATAAAAATAAACTTCGAGGTGGGGATCAATGTTTCATTTTCTATATGCCGGATGGCATTATTACGATGACTTACATCAAGATTCTCCAAAGACACCACCCTTGATTCGATGCCTATCTCAGCGAGCATTTGTTGATACTGGCCTGCAATCTTGATAGTATTACTTCCGCTTCGATTCGTTCCTGAAATAATGGTATACATCCTTTTAAGGGTAGCTGAAAACAAATCAGCTGCGTTTAATGAGGCAAAAAATTACATTTAATATTCCGATAACAAAGAGAAATCACTAATGTTCCACAATTTATGCCGATATGTTACTTTTGCCAGTGAGGTATGAGTTTAGCTATCAGCCGTCAGCTATCGGTTATCAGCTTTGTTCATCAGGTTGTTCCGATGTCGCAATGTCAATAACTTTTAGGTTATATAAAAGGAATGAAGTTTTAAGAATTAGCGTTCAACTTTATTAACTTATTTAGTTGTTTTGCCTATTTACAATGAATAATTAACAAAAGTTAGTACCATAATGGGCAAAACTAAATTTTGCGGTTATGTTGATTGGTGACAACTTTACTTACGGCAATCTATAAAGTTTTTAAACCTTCTGGCTTTGCCCGTTTAAAAATAAACATAAAAGCTCCGCCTTAGCGGAATCAGGGGTTACAATATGGCAAGAATTATCGGAGTAGCAAATCAAAAAGGAGGAGTTGGCAAAACTACCACGGCCATTAACCTGGCAGCAAGTTTTGGTGTACTGGAATACAAAACGCTATTGGTAGATGCCGATCCACAGGCAAACAGCACCACTGGTGTTGGCTTTGACCTGCATAATATTACACAAAGTTTGTACGACTGCATGGTGAATCAGACACCGTTAAGAGAAGTTATCTTGAAAACGGAGACACCGAACCTGGATGTAGTGCCTTCTCATATAGACTTAGTTGGTGCAGAAATTGAAATGATCAATTATCCCAACAGGGAGGGAATATTGAAAGGTATCCTGGAACCTATCCAGGATGAATATGATTTTATAGTTATTGATTGCTCGCCATCACTTGGACTGATAACGGTCAATGCGTTAACAGCGTCTCATTCCGTACTGGTGCCCGTTCAAACCGAATTTTTTGCATTGGAAGGATTGGGAAAATTACTGAATACTATTAAAATAGTACAGAATAGGTTGAACCAGTCGCTAGAGATCGAAGGAATTTTAATGACTATGTACGATGGCCGTTTGCGTTTATGCAACCAGGTGGTGAGTGAGGTTAGAAGACATTTCGACGAAATCGTTTTTAATACCATCATCCATCGAAATACACGTATTAGCGAAGCACCCAGTGTTGGAAAACCCGTCATCCTGTATGATGTTTACAGTAAAGGAGCTGTAAACTATCTCAACCTCGCCAAGGAAATTTTACAGAAAAACAATATGACCAAAATCAGCCAGGAAGAAAGGGTATTTGAAGATATTGAAACGGAGGAAGACTAGATAATTGTTAATTATTAATGGTTAATGGTTACTATGCCGGTTTCAAATTGGCAAACTTTCAAACTGGCACACTCCAACTTTAAATTTTGAACATTGAACTTTGAACTTTCTAATTACCTATGACTACACCCAAATTAAATAAAGATGCGATGGGGAAAGGCATTCGATCCCTGTTACAAAATATTAATGCTGATCTGAAGACCACTTCCGGGCAACTGAAAAGTACCGTGATAGAAGCGGCTACCAGCACTTTACGAATACCTTTCGACCAAATTGAAACCAATCCCAAACAACCTAGGTATGATTTTGATGAACAAGCTATGAATGAGCTGGTTAACTCTATCAAACTGCATGATATTATTCAGCCGATAACTGTTTCAAAATTGCCTTCGGGCAAATTTCGCCTTGTTTCTGGCGAACGTCGCCTTCGCGCCGCAAAACTGGCCGGGTTACAAGATATTCCTGCCTACATAAGGCAGGCTGATGATCAGCAATTGCTGGAACTTGCTTTACTGGAGAACCTGCAACGCGAAGACCTAAATGCTATTGAAATTGCCCTTAGTTATAAACGTATGATGGACGACCTGAATCACACGCAGGAGCAGGTGGCAGAGCGGATGGGAAAAGAGAGGAGTACGGTGGCTAATTATATCCGCCTGCTCAAACTTCCTCCCGATATACAGATTGCCGTAAGAAATGGTAGTTTGAGTATGGGTCATGCACGGGCTTTGGTAAACGTGGATACGGTGGATAAGCAGCTTGTTATTTTTAAGGAAATCCAGGAGAAAAGTTTATCGGTACGGCAAACGGAAGATCTAGTACGAAAAATTTATAAAAGTGATGGCGCTGTTAAAAATTCAATAAAAACACCTCTTGCTCCCGCTTATAAAAAAATTGAGGATAATTTAGCTTCACATTTCAGTACCAGGGTAAAATTACAGCATAGCAAAAAAGGCAATGGCAGCATAACTATCGAATATTATTCCTTACAGGAACTGAATAAAATACTTGATCAATTGGGAGCTTCTCCAAACTAATTCAATATGACGACGCGGCTTTTTTTGTTATTGTTGGGCGCCATTTTTTTTTACCAGTTTTCTTTTGCCCAAAAAATACCTGATAGCCCTGCTTCTACCCAAACGGAAAAAAGTAAGCTGACCACAAAAAATGATTCGCTTGCCGCTGCGGATTTATTGCTGAAAGACAGTTCCAAAGAAAAACATAGCCCCCGCAAAGCGGCCCTGCGCTCAGCTATTTTGCCCGGCTGGGGCCAAGCGTATAACAAAAAGTATTGGAAAATACCAATAGTATATGGCGCGCTTGGCGTTACGGCTTATGCCTTTAATTTTAATCTTACCCAATACAAAAGAGTTGCCTACGCGTATAGACTGCTTTTAACCCAGGATACTGCTAACTATAAATTCGTGGATGCGGACCTGCAGCCGTTTCTTAAAGCCAATGCCAGCAACGATCTCCGTAACTACCGTAATGAATATAGAAAAGATATCGATTATTCTGTGTTGATATTTATGTTCTTCTGGGCATTAAATGTGGTGGATGCCACCGTAGATGCTCACCTGAAGGGATTTGATGTAACCGATGATCTTTCCTTAAAAATTAAACCAGGCTTTAATCCCGGCACAAATACCACCGGGCTAAGTTTTGTTTTTGATATCCATAAAGCCAAACCGAAACTTTCCGGGTTTGTTCCCTAGTGGTATGTCAATCTCAATTTGACGCTTTGGCTATCAGCCTCCAGCTTTAGGTTATCAGGAGGAAGCGAATCCAACATAAACCTGATGATAGCTGATAGCACGTGAATGCGTTATCTCACAATTACCTTAATTCAAGAAGCATAATCCTGATTCCTTTTCTCTTTATATCTTTCAGTAATAATATACTCGCACGATCTTTTCTAACCCGAACAACCGTGCTAACAATGCTAAATAAAATTATTCATCATGAAGATTGCTTTAATAGGTTATGGTAAAATGGGTAAAGCTATTGAACAAATTGCTTTACAACGTGGTCATGAGATATCCTTGAAAATTGATTTTGACAATGCCAACGACTTAAACGCCGAAAATATAAACGACGTAGATGTGGCCATAGAATTTACCGGCCCGGGCAGCGCGTTTGAAAATGTAATGAAATGCCTGCAACTCAGGATACCCGTTGTTTGCGGCTCCACCGGCTGGTTGCAAAAATGGCAGGAAGTAGTGTCATTCTGCGAGCAACAACAGGGATCATTAGTGTACGCCAGTAACTACAGCGTGGGTGTGAATATCTTTTTTGAAGTAAATAAAAAGCTTGCTGAACTGATGGCGCTGCATGATAACTACGAGATCAAATTGCAGGAAATTCATCATACACAAAAAAAAGACGCTCCCAGCGGCACGGCAGTTACACTGGCTGAACAGGTAATTGAAAAAATTACCCGTAAAAAAAATTGGGTGAATCATCCCACCGATAATGCCGAAGAACTGGAGATAATTAGTGGACGCATTGACCCTGCCGCGGGTACACATATGGTTAAATATCTTTCGTCTATTGATGATATTGAAATTATACATACCGCCCATGATCGTACCGGCTTTGCTACTGGCGCTGTACTGGCGGCTGAATTTATTGTTAATCGCAAAGGAATATATGGCATGAAAGAAGTGTTGGGACTGTAATTTTTTTTAACAAGACATGTGCCGGCGAACACACTCCCGTAGTGATTCTTACGCGCCAACGGCTGGTGCAACCTTTCACGAATTAAGTTTGTTATTATAAATTCAACTAAATTAGTAGTGGTAAAAGGCGTAAACACCACTAAATAAAAGTTTATAATTCATATCTAAATTAAACTACGGATCGAATGCTTTCAAAAAAAACTCAGTATGCTTTCAAGGCATTGATCTATTTATCTGAACATGCTAGTGAAGGTCCTGTATTGATTTCGGAAATATCTAAAAAGAAAAATATTCCTCTCAAGTTCCTTGAAAATATCTTGCTGGAACTACGAAAAGCCGGTGTGCTGGAAAGTAAAAAAGGGAAAGGTGGTGGTTATTATTTTGCTGCTGATCCAAGGAAAGTCACCCTGGCAAAGATTATGCGGTTACTAGATGGCCCCATAGCACTTTTACCCTGTGTAAGCCTCAACTTTTATGAAAAATGTAAAGATTGCGATGAAAAAATCTGCGGCCTCAACAGGATGATGATCCAGGTAAGGGATGCAACCCTTAAGATATTGGAAAGCAGAACCCTCGCAGATCTAACCTACCGTTCATAGGAATCCCTCAACAAATATTACCATTTATGACTTCTTTAACCCGAAGAAGATTTCTGGCAGTGAGTTTTGGCAGCTTGTTTCTTACAGCAAAGAAACCAACTTCAAAAATCATGACTATTGATGGCCCAATTTCATCTAACCAGCTCGGCACATCGCTCATTCATGAACACATACTTGTTGATTTCATTGGTGCCGACAGAATTAATTTTAACCGATGGGACAAAAAAGTAGTTGCCCAAAAACTATTACCTTACCTGTTACAGGCAAAACAGGCGGGTGTGATAAGTTTTTTTGATTGCACGCCCAATTTCCTGGGACGTGATGTACTATTATTGAAGATGCTTGCCAGTAAAAGCGGCTTGCAGATTATTACTAATACTGGTTATTACGGAGCCGGTAAAAATAAATATCTCCCTCCCTGGGCTTTTACAGAAACTGCTGAACAATTGTCCGACAGATGGATAGATGAATTTGAAAACGGGATACAGGGTAGTTTTGTCAGGCCCGGATTTATAAAGATCGGCGTGGATTCGGATCAGCCACTTTCAGAACTACATCAGAAGTTGGTTAAAGCCGCCGCAATTACTCATGTAAAAACAGGCCTTGTCATTTGTTCACATACAGGCAAGGCTAAAACTGCATTCGAAGAGATAGAAATATTGCAAAAAACAGGAGTAGCGCCCAGCGCTTTTATATGGGTACATGCGCAGGCAGAAAAAGATAAAAGTTTTCATAGCCGCGCGGCTAAGCTAGGTACATGGGTAAGCCTGGATGGAATTGGCTGGGGTGATTTTGATAATTATGCTGATTCCATAACTCGATTGAAAGCGGAAGGATTGTTGCACCGCGTCTTAATCTCCCACGATGCAGGATGGTACAAACCAGCAGAACCGGATGCGGCTATAACGGGTTATACCAACATCTTCAGAGAGTTGTTGCCAAGATTAGAACAAAAAGGCTTTTCGAAAAAAGACATCGATCAATTGCTAATCAAAAATCCCGCAGAAGCGATGAGCATAAGAAGTTAATGGTTAATTGTTAATGATTAATGGTTAATGGTTAATTAAATTAATGACGATGACTCGAAAATGATAGTTTACAATTAAACGTTTAATATTTATCTATTTGTTGCAACTTGACTGTTAATAACGTCATATTATCTTTTGACTTATGAGCGACAATGTAGAAAAAAATAAAAGCCATGCTTTTGCCATACGAATAGTGAAACTTTATCAATATTTGTCTGGAGGTAAGAAAGAATATGTCCTTTCCAAACAACTATTAAGAAGCGGGACAGCTGTAGGTGCCTTGGTTCGTGAAGCAGAACACGCCGAAAGCAAATTGGATTTCAGACACAAGATGTCAATCGCCCAAAAGGAAATTAATGAAACCATTTATTGGCTTGAATTATTGAGAGAAACTGGCTATTTAACAAATAAACAATTTCAAAGCATTAATAAAGATTCTCTTGAAATTATAAAATTACTTACTGCAATTATTAAATCGGCTAAATTAGCCTCTGGCAAAGCGAAATGAAAAGTTTAAATAATTGATATCATTAACCATTAACCATTAACCATTAAAAACGAATGCTAACCGTCGAAAAAATAGGTGGCACCTCCATGAGTGCCTACGAAGAAGTTTTTAAAAATATTATCATCTACGGAAGAACACCGGAAAATTTATACAATCGAGTCTTTGTGGTATCGGCTTATGCTGGTGTTACCAACTGGTTGCTGGAAGATAAGAAGACAGGCGAACCGGGAGTATTTCATTTTCTGAAAGAATATAAAAATTTTCACTCATCACTCGATGCAATTTTGATAAAGCTGAAGGAGATCAATAAAAGGCATGAGCCCTTTGGATTAAACCTTGGTATAGCGAATACCTTTATCGAAGAAAGGATTCATGATGCCCGCCTGTTTCTTGACAACCTCGCCAACATACTCGCATCGGGATATGTAAGTGGTGAAAATATTTTGCAGGCAGCAAGGGAAATTTTGTCTTCTATTGGTGAAGCACATTCGGCATTTAATTTTGTAAACCTCATTCAGAGTAATAATATTAATGCCACATTTGTAGATCTTAGCGGGTTTCATGACCATCATTCGTATACTATCGATCAGCGCATCGCTGCGTCTTTCCAAAATATTGAATTCGATAAAACAATTTGCGTGGCTACCGGCTATACCAAAGGTACTGAAGGCATCATGCGGGAATTTGACCGGGGTTACTCCGAAGTAACTTTCAGCAAAATAGCCGTCGCTTTAAAACCCCGGGAAGTCATCATTCATAAAGAATATCATCTTTGTTCTGCTGACCCCGTAATTGTAGGACTGGAAAATTGTGTTCCTGTAGGTTTTACCAATTATGATGTGGCAGATCAATTGGCAGATGTAGGCATGGAAGCCATTCATCCGAAGGCCTCCAAACCGTTAGAAATAAATAATATTAATTTACGTATTAAGAATACGTTTGAACCCTCTCATCCGGGAACGCTTATAACGAAGGATTATATTTGTCCTCATAAAAGAGTAGATGTTATAACGGGCACGGATAAGGTAATAATAATTGATGTATACGACCCGTTGATGGTAGGCACTGTTGGTTTCGACTTTAAGATCATGCAGGTGTTGAAAACTTTTGAAATCAGCTATACGTATAAAACAACCAGCGCCAATAGTATTTCATTTGTTATTTGGGAGAAGGATCTTAAAGCGCAGTTGATTGCTTCCCTGGAGTTTGCCTTTCAGCGGGTGACGGTGGAAAAAATTGCGGTAGTTTGCCTGATCGGCTCCAATATTGATCAGCCGGGCTTGCTGGCAAATGCGGCGAAGTCATTAGCCAACCAGGGCATAAATATAAAAAGCGCAGGTTTTGCGTTAAGAAAAGTAAATATTCAATTTATTATTGCACGCGAAGATTTTAAGCCCGCCATTAAAGCACTAAATAAAACGATGTTTTATTAAGAATCCAAAAATATGCATAACAAAAACGGCAGACCGTTCAGTTTCTATTTTGCATACCTATTGTTCTGCCGGTATGAGGTGTGAGGTGTGAGGTATGAGGTTTGATGAACTGACCCTGAAGAGTGACATAATTATAGATTGACATTCTGATGAAAATCCTAACCCCGAAGGGTTTTTCTTCCTCATACCTCATACCTCACACCTCATACCTCATACCTCACACCTCACACCTAATCCTAAAAATTATCATCCAGCACGGAATTCAACCGTATAATATCCGGCGCTTTTATATACCGGCTATTGTACCTGAATCTTAGGTTTGAATGAACTGTTATTTTAAAGGGGGTAGTATTTATTTGCGCCTTCCTGGGGAAATAGATCATTCGCAATTCTATTGTACCAAATATCAGGTTTTCATTTCTTACCCGCAAGCCCCCGCCTACTCCGGAATAAATATCTGATTTTTTAAAAGGGGCGTTTTCCGGTGTAAGAATCGATGGATTTAAAAATGCATAAGGCGCCAGTCGGAATCCAAATAATTTTTTTCGTAAAAAAAGTACGGTCTCCGCGTACAAAGTGGCTCGTTGCTGTCCGTATGCTGAGTCAGCGTTGAAGCGTTCCAGGCCGTAAGGATTGTTAATTCTCAAGGGTTCTAAAGTGAGCCTGTTAAACTGTTTGGTGAAATTGAATTTGATGCGTTCGCGGATCTTTGCACTTTTGTAAAAAAATAACTTACTAAAAATATTTGCTCCCAGCAAAAAGCTGGCATCTTCCCATCCGTTATTCCTGAATCCACCAGCTTGCAAAATATATTGAATAAATGCTCCGGATTTAGTGACTACATAATAATTAGCATTTATACCAGCATAGGGCCTGTTAAGATCCAACTGCCTATACCAGCCACCGGTAAGCGCAATATTAAACCCGTAAGGTATATCTTCTGTTGTACCAAAGCCATAGATATAATTTGTTTTGTAAAAATCCTGTCTGAACAAAGTAAACTCGCCGAGAACAAACTGCGTGTTATTGTATAAGGGATCGAAGTTATCTCCTATTTGGGAGGGTTTTTCTATAAAATTATTACGTAGATATCTCAGGGCAATAAAGCTTCGGTCACGTATCAGGTTTTTGCTGTTCATTAATTTGGTAACACCGAGATTATAACCACCCCAAATATCGTACAGATTATATCGGTAATTGTAAAAAAAAGTATCTGCCTTCTGATAAAAGTTCTCTGAATGGTTATAACTCACTTCCAAACCACCCGCTAGTTTTGTAAAAGGTGATATCAACGCCCTGTCGAGCCGCACGTAGAAGGCTTTTTCCTCCTCAGCTCCACTGCTGCGGCCCGTATTAATGAGTGTATAACCGATAGTGCCGTTTACAAAGGTGTTGGCAATGCTGTTTTTGGTATAAAGCACTTCATAGCCAAAACCAGGCTTCCTGTTTTTATCTAACAGGGCAGTCAATTGCAATCCTTGTCCCATCCCAAAAAGGTTGTTTTCCGCTGCTTTGACCCTCACACGTTGAATGCCATTGACATCCAGTCCGCCGGTAATACTAAAAAGATCTTTTGTAATAACCTGGATATCCACAGAATCACTGACTCCCCGAATAGGTTTTACCAGGATACGGGCATCCTGTATAAAATTAAGCGAACGCAGGTAACGTTCATTGTCTGACATGATGTAGGCATTCAATTCACTTTTCTCCTTAAAGAAAAGATTTGCACGTATTACCCATTCCCTCGTGTCGGTATGCAATTTATTTAAGATACTTGTTCCAAAATATTTTATTCGCTGCGTGGTGTCAGTAAACGTTTTTTCAAATCCCAGTTCCTCGGTAATAATACGCCGGATGATCTTCCCATGATAACGTTGGAAGTAGGCCTCACTCTTGGTGTTTAATACCGTAGCAGCTACTGTGGTATCCTTCTTACTTACTGTAACGGCATCCATCACCTGTTGAAAAATATTATGGAAAAAGGCTTTTGGTTTAGACTCGGCTTCCGTGGTATCCTGGGAGGATGCGGTTATAAAAAATAGCAGAAGGCATCCTGTAAGAACAAATATCAATACTGTTTTATTAATCAGTCTCCCCAAGATAGCTAATTATTTATTTCAATGTACGTTTAATAATGATAAGTTGATAAGAATAAAGGCTTTAATCAACCAGTTAGTGCATAACTACTATTCAATTATTATGCCCCGGCTCACCGTTTTTAATTAGGATAATCGTCATACCTGGGGAACAGTCTGCAGGTTTTTATTTAACTTACTAAATTATATTGTCTAAAAAAAATAAACTTATGGAACCTTATATCGTAAAAATACTTTCAGTGGAACCGGTAACGCATAATGTAAAAAGATTTCGGATAGAAAAGCCTGACGGATATATTTTTCATCCGGGGCAGGCCACCGACCTTTCCATTAACACTCCCGCCCTGGTAAATGAAAAACATCCTTTTACTTTTACGGCACTGGAAGAAGAGGAATATCTTGAGTTTACTATAAAGATATATGAATCACGCCATGGTGTTACGGATGCCCTGGGAAAACTGGAACCTGGTTCCGAACTGGTTATCGGGGATTCATGGGGAGCCATTGAATACAAAGACCCGGGAGTATTTGTTGCCGGGGGAGCCGGTGTAACTCCGTTTATTGCTATCTTTCGCCGTTTATACAAAGACAATAAAATTGATCACAACCTGCTGATATTTTCAAACAAAACGCTGCAGGATATTATTCTGCGGGAGGAATTTACTAAAATATTGGGAAATAATTTTATCAATACCCTTACTGCTGAAAAAGTGCCGGGTTACGATAACAGGCATATTAACAGCGATTATCTGAAAGAAAAAATAACTGATTTTAATCAGCCATTTTATATCTGCGGGCCAGATCCTTTTGTTAAAGAGATTTCAGATGCGCTCGTTGGGTTTGGCGCTAATCCGGAATCTGTTGTTTTTGAGAAATAAAGATATATATACGTGGGGTGAAGGTTGCTGAACGATGAGGGTATCGATAGCCTCGTCCTTAAACAACACTTTGGCAATCCTGTCAATGGTTTGTTGCCCAAACCTCGCCCCCTGGCTGGCATCTGATCAAAACTTTTTACACCAATTTTCGTAACTTTAGATATAAAGCCAGTCGAATTTTGATAGAGTTTCTTCTTAATGATACATTGATAAACACCCACCAACCACCAGGTTTGGTACTGGTTGATTTTGTACGGTACCATCGGCACCTGATGGGCACAAAGATCGGCTGCCGCGAGGGAGACTGCGGGGCATGCACCGTACTGGTTGGAGAGTTAGGGGATGAAGGCTTACAGTATGACTCTGTTACTTCCTGCCTGATGCCGCTGGCCAATGCTCATGGAAAACATATTGTAACAGTTGAAGGCATCAACATGAAAGCACCCAATATGGTACAGCAGGCCATGTGTGATGAGGGCGCCACTCAATGCGGATTTTGTACTCCGGGCATAGTGATGTCATTGGCGGGCTTTTGTTTGAAAGGACCTCCCACATCTCAAAATGGAGCACCGCAACCCACACAAACAGAGAGGCTCCTGGCCGCAGTAGATGGCAATATCTGCCGTTGCACCGGTTATAAATCCATTGAGCGTGCTGCCATGCATGTTGGTAACATTGTGAATGATATGCAGGGAGAAGATCCCATTCGGCATCTTACCAGACTGGCTATTTTTCCGGATTATTTTTCAGGAATTAAAGAAAGGCTTCATAAATTAAAGTTTCCTTCTGAAGACATTAATGTTCAAGCCGGGCAGAATAATCCTGCAACTCACACATCGATAAATGGATCGGCTTTCCTGGGCGGCGGAACAGACCTTTATGTTCAGCAACACGAGATGCTGGTACACAGAACATCCAATTTTATGTTTGACCGCGTTTCATTAAAGGGAATTTATCAGCATGACAATAAATGCATATTGGGGGCTTCTGCAACTGTTTCCGATATCCTCCAATCCGGTATTTTCCAGCAGTATTTCCCTCATCTCTCCCGTTATATAAAACTGGTGTCCTCCACCCCTATTCGTAATATGGCTACTATTGCAGGCAATTTTATCAACGCTTCTCCTATTGGTGACCTTACAATTTTTTTTCTGTCATTGAATGCTAAAATAATACTTACTGATGATCATTCAACGCGAGAGTTGCCCTTGCAGGATCTGTACCAGGGTTATAAAACACTCGCAAAAAGACCGGAGGAATATATAAAACAGGTTTGGTTTACATTACCGGATAAAAATGCTCTTTTCAATTTTGAAAAAGTAAGCAAGCGAACCAACCTGGATATTGCTTCTGTGAATACCGCAATGACTATTACCCTGGAAGATGATACGATCATTCACGCGCGCCTGTCTGCCGGTGGTGTAGGTCCCATACCTTTATTCCTTAGCGAAACTTCTACTTTTTTAGAGGGAAAGAAATTAACAGCCTATACTATTCAGCAAGCCATTGAAAAAGCCGCTTCAGAAACATCCCCCATCAGTGATGTACGAGGAACGGCAACCTATAAACGCTTATTATTAAAGCAGTTGATCAAGGCACATTTTATTACATTGTTTCCTAATTTGGAGGTGGCAGCGTTACTATATGCATAAGCATTCTAAAACATGATCCCGATATAGGATTGACAAATCTTTTCAGATAAATGAAAAACATAGATTCTATAACACACACCCGCGGTGAATCTGTTTACCTGGATGATATTCCTGTCATCGCCGGAACGTTATTCGGTTCGGTATTTGGTTCGCCGGTGGCGCACGGAAAAATCATTCATTTAGACCTCGAAGAAGCAACCCGTTCACCAGGTGTAGTGAGAATATTTACGGCCAATGATATACCAGGTGAAAACCAGATAGGCGGCATCATTCACGATGAACCATTGATGGCTGAAAAACACGTTCATTTCCGCGGCATGCCCGTTGCGTTCGTGGTGGCGGAATCAACAGAAGCGGCAGACGCGGCTATTAAAAAAATAAAGATCGATTTTGAACCCTTACCCATCATCACAGATCCGAGAGTGGCACAGGCCCAGGGAGAATTAATTATTCAACCAAGGACCTTTTCCATCGGCGATTCGAAAACGGCATGGGAGCAATGTGGGTATATTTTTGAGGGGTTCGCCGAAACTAACGGACAGGAGCACCTGTATATTGAAACGCAGGGAGCGTACAGTGTGCCGGCTGAAAATGGTGGTATAAAAGTATACTCTTCTACACAGGGGCCTACCGCGGTACAACGTCATATGGCCAGGATACTTGGCATAGCGATGCATCGCCTGGAGATTGATGTTACCCGGCTGGGTGGTGGCTTTGGTGGCAAGGAAGACCAGGCAACTCCCTGGGCCATCCTATGTGCACTGGCTACTCATCACTTAAATCGCCCCGTTAAATTTTCCATGCACCGGGTAGCCGATATGTATATGACGGGTAAACGTCATCCCTATTCGTCAGACTTTAAAATTGGCCTGGACAAAAACCTGAAGATTCTTGCTTACGAAGTTGAATTATATCAAAATGCCGGTGCAACGGCAGATCTTTCACCAGCAGTAATGGAAAGAAGTCTGTTTCATTGCACCAATTCATATTTTATTCCCAACGTGACGGCCACGGCTTATTGTTGCCGTACCAACCTCCCTTCCAATACTGCTTTTCGTGGCTTTGGCGGGCCACAGGGAATGTTTGTCATTGAATCAGCCATCGTAAAAGCAGCGGAAGAACTGGGAGTACCCGCGTTTCTTATTCAAAAAAGAAACTTGTTGCAAACAGGCGATGAATTTCCATATGGACAAAAAGTGGTAAGCGAAGCTACTGCCTGCTGGGAAAAGTCGGAACAGCTTTATGAGATAGATTCACTAATAAAAGAAATTGAAGCTTTCAATAGCGCCAATAAACTGTTTAAAAAAGCATTGTCTTTTATGCCTGTCTGTTTTGGAATATCATTTACCAAAACAATGATGAACCAGGCAAGGGCACTGGTTCATGTGTACATGGATGGAAGCGTAGGTGTAAGTACGGGCGCTGTTGAGATGGGGCAAGGTGTTAATACCAAAATGCTACAGGTGGCTGCTCTCACTTTCTCTATCTCCCCTTCAAAGATAAAAGTACAGACCACTAACACCTTCAGGGTAGCCAATACCTCCCCCTCTGCCGCCAGCGCAACCGCCGACCTTAACGGGCAGGCGGTGCAGATGGCTTGCCTTGCCATCCTGGATCGTTTAAAGGAACTTGCTGCTACATTACTAAAAACTACAACTGCGTCTATTGAACTACATAACGGGTACGTGTGGGCGAATGAAAAACAAACTGATACCGACTGGGAGAAATTGGTAAGTATGGCTTATTCACTTCGTATCAGCTTATCTGAAAATGCACATTATGTGACCCCCGATATTTATTTCGATCCTTCCAAAGAAAAGGGACATCCCTTTGCCTATCATGTTTTCGGCACTGCTATCACAACTGTTACGGTAGATTGCCTCAGGGGCATCTATAAAGTGGATGCTGTTAACCTGGTGCATGATATCGGTTCAGGAATGAATCCTTCTATCGACAGGGGCCAGATCGAAGGCGGGCTGGTACAGGGTATCGGCTGGATGACTATGGAAGAACTGGTATATGATAAAGAAGGGCGGCTTCGTTCCAATTCTTTATCTACGTACAAAGTGCCCGATATCTATAGTGTGCCGGCAGCCATCCATTTACATTTCCTGGAAACTACCAAAGATAATCTCGCTGTCTTTCGTTCCAAAGCCGTTGGTGAACCTCCTTTAATGTATGGTATTGGAACTTTTTTCGCACTTCGAAGTGCCATTAAAGCTTTTAATCCTTCTTCAGACTGCTCATTCGCCTCACCCATGACGCCGGAAAAAGTACTGCTGTCTTTATATGAAAGCGCGCCGGATGAAAATAGGTATGAGGTATCAGGCATGAGGTATCAGGTATGAGGTATGAGGTATGAGGATTAAAAATCGAGATGTATAAGCGACGCCGACCTCAATCCTCATATCTATTACCTTATATAATTAAAAATTTGTCTTTTGAAAATGAATGAATTAAAAAATTTTAAAAGTTATTTAAATCGTGATATTGGCCTGCCAATAGTAGCCTTATACATCATACCTGATACCTCATACCTGACAAAATGAAGAACCTGGCTACATGGAAGCTGATTTCGAAAAGTTTGATACAGGAAATTCCTGTGATGCTTTTGTATGTAGTGGAAAGTTCTGGCAGCAGTCCTGGAAGACAGGGGTTTAGCATGACCGTAAACCTGGCAGGTGAAATGAACGGTTCTTTAGGCGGTGGCATCATGGAACATAAATTTGTGGAGATGGCTAAAGCCAGGCTGGCAGAACTGCCTGCAGAAATATCTATTCATAAACAGATCCATAATAAAACAG
Source organism: Chitinophagaceae bacterium (assembly GCA_039921525.1). Classification (GTDB taxonomy): domain Bacteria; phylum Bacteroidota; class Bacteroidia; order Chitinophagales; family Chitinophagaceae; genus JADCRZ01. Next base: position 23,467 of record JBDSBP010000570.1, read on the forward strand.
CGGCCGCCCATCAAAGCGGTATG
>JBDSBP010000571.1:0-36676 GCA_039921525.1 Chitinophagaceae bacterium
ACCTCATACCTATTGCGCCACACACCGAAACCCTGTATGCTCGAGACCCGTATCCGGCGAGGTTTTCATGCGCGCGGAGACACGATAGCTTGCGCAATAAGAAGCATGGCAAAGAAATGATCCTCCCCTTACAACTTTTTTAGGCACAGTGGGTTCTTCCGGGTCCATGCTGGTAGATGGACCGACAGGATTTTGCAGCGATTTGCTGGCTTGTTGTGTATAATATCCGGCATCATACCAGTCGGAACACCACTCCCAAACATTACCCGCTATATCGTATAACCCGTAGGCATTTGCGCGGAACGATTTCACGGGTGAGGCCAAAGCATACCCGTCTTCCAGCGTATTATGATCAGGAAAGTGACCCTCCCAGATATTTGCTTTTTGTGGACCATTCGTAACAGGTTCACTACCCCAGGTATAAGGCTGATCTTTCAAACCTGCCCTGGCGGCAAATTCCCATTCCGCTTCTGTAGGTAACCGTTTGCCCGCCCATTTGGCATACGCCACAGCATCATCCCATGACACCTGCACTACGGGATAATTATCTTTCTTGGTAATATCGCTGTTTATACCCTGCGGGTGTTTCCAGGAGGCGCCTTTTTCCCAGCTCCACCACTGGGAAGCGTCATTCAGCATTATTGGCTGGGCACTTGGTACAAACACAAGGGCGGCAGGCACCAAAACACTATCTGGGGGTTTTTGCGTTCCTTCGGGCAATTGTTTTTTTAGTTCCTCCCATTCTGGTTTTCTTTCAGCAGTAGTGATGTAACCGGTTGCTTCTACAAACTTTTTGAAGTCGGCATTGGTCACTTCAGTAGCGTCCATCCAGAATCCCGATACGGTTACCGGGTGTTGGGGGTATTCATCCTTCCTGCCCTGGTCGTCAGCAGCACCCATGGAATATGAACCACCGGGTATCCAAACCATTCCTTTTTTAGAAGCGCTGTCTGCTGGTTGAATAGCCTGTTTTGATGAATCTGCTTTAAAGCGAGCCGGCAGGGTAGAGGAACAATGTGCAAGACTGTCCGCATTAATGGCCTGTTTATCTGCGACGGATTCGCAAGCTGTGAAAAGCAGTACCGGTATGACAAGAAAATATAATCGGTGAAAAAATTTCATGATTGAAAAATGATATTTTACAGTTTAATGATCAACTTTCTTTGGATTCTCTTTCAATAATCAGGGGCGGCTTCTTCCTTTTGTTTTAATGTTTTGCAATGTAGCAGACATTTCCTTAACCATTTCAGGATTTGCGGCAGCCAGGTTTTTCTGTTCGCCAATATCTTTTGACAGGTCGTACAATTGAGGATCTTTGCTGTTTCCCAATTCTATATTTACCTCTTTAGCAAGCGCGGGACCGGGTGCAGGCTGTATGTATTTCCAGTTTTTACTTACCAATGCCAGGGTGCCCGCATGTTCCACCAGGTTGTCGCGACCCTGTTTTGATTTGCCAAGCAACACGTTTATCATATTAAAGCTATCGGGAGCCGCATCTTCAGGAAGTTGCTGACCGGTGAATGCTGCAAAGGAAGCAAGCAGGTCTACCTGGCTGATCAGAGCATTTGAGCTGGTTCCTGCTTTTATATTTCCAGGCCAGCATACAATTAACGGTGTTCTTGTTCCTGCATCAAAAGCGCTGTATTTTCCGCCTCGCAATGGGCCGGCAGGCTTGTGGCCACCGAGTTTTGCCACCGCCTCATCCTGGTAGCCATCATCCAGCACGGGACCATTATCGCTGCTTATAATGAACATGGTTTTATTGGTCAGTTGTAAGCTATCCAGGGTTTTCAGGATTTCTCCCACCGTCCAGTCGAGTTGCAGGATGGCGTCTCCACGTACACCCATACCCGATTTTCCGATAAATTGTTTATTGGGAACGCGTGGTACATGAATATCATGCGTAGCAAAGTATATAAAGAAAGGATTCGCCTGCTGCTTTTTTATAAAGCTGATTGCTTTTTGCGATAACACTGCTGCAATTTCATCGTCTATCCACCAGGCTGATTTACCACCGCTCATATAGCCGATACGACCAATACCGTTGATAATCGTTTGGTCGTGCCCGTGAGAAGCTTTCATTTTTAATAATTCAGGGTGTTCTTTACCGGTAGGTTCGTTACCGATGGGTTCTTTATAACTTACCTTAACAGGATCATTGGGATCAAGGCCCAGTACCCGGTGGTTCTCTATGTAAACGCAGGGCACCCGATCTGTAGTCGCGGGCATTAGGAAGGCATAATCAAAACCTATTTCCATAGGGCCGGGGTTGATCTCCCCGTTCCAGTCAGGCCCCCCTTCTTTGCCTAATCCCAGGTGCCATTTACCTATTGCCGCTGTGGTATATCCCGCTTTTTGCAAAATGGATGGCAGGGTTGTGCGTCCCGGTTGTATAAGCGCGGCAGCATTGCCGGGTGCTATGCCGGTGCCTTGCTTTCTCCAGGCATATTCACCAGTAAGCAGCGAATAACGGGAAGGCGTACAGGTAGCTGACGATGCATGGGCATTGGTAAACCGTATTCCCTGGGAGGCAACACGATCAATATTGGGTGTTTTAATCTTTTTTGCACCATAACAACTGATGTCTCCATAACCAAGATCATCTGCATAAATAAAAACGATATTTGGTTTGACGTTTAATCTGCCGGGAGAGGATTGCGCGGCTGCTTGTATGGTGAAAAAAAACAGTAGGCAAATACCATAAATTTTATATAGATTTTGTTTTAGCTGCATCATTCCGTATTTCTTTTAAGTCATTATTACCTGGATATCGCGCTTCAAAATACCTGCAATCTACAAAGTCTGCACTATAAAATTTCGATTACAGAGCATATTAAAATGGATTTCATACCAATTTATGTGAGTTTTAGGCTGGTTGATGCAGGTTTAATTATACGTGTGGCCTGGTTTTAATTTCTTTGCGAATGGGGGCGCGCGCCTTAACCTATAAGGTTTAAATAACGGATGACTGATCCAGGGAAGCTAACCTTATAGGTTTGTGGAGGGGGCAGGCAGTTCTAAAGAAAAACCTGTACGGTTTGAATAAGGTCTGGCTGATCTAAGAAAGCTAACCTTATAGGTTGAGTCGTCGTTTAAAGAATAAAAGATTTTATTTTGCCATTTTATAGAATTTAATTCTAAATGTTACTACTTTTACAGAATCATGTTAGAAACAGAATTATTTTTAGATAAGGTAGACCTCGGCATTCTTCGACTTATGCAGGAAAATGCCCGGATATCAAATGCTGATATTTCACGCGATTTAAATATGGCGCCTTCAGCGGTGCTGGAAAGAGTTAAAAAATTGGAACAGAAGAAAGTTATCCTTCAATATACCACGCGTTTAAACCCGTCGGCCCTGCAACAGAAGCTGCTTGCGTTTGTGTTTATTAAAGCCGATGATGGATTAGGAAGTATTACCACCGCTGAAGAACTGGCTAAAATACCGGAGGTACAGGAAGTTCATCACGTTGCAGGAGATGACTGCTACCTGGTTAAAATCCGTACTTATGATTCCGCATCGCTTGTATACCTGATGCGCAATTCTTTTAGTAAAATACCGAATATCCTGTCTACCCGAACTACTATTGTTTTGGAAACGGTGAAAGAACAACAACAACTAATTATTCCGGAAAAATAATCATATGACTGGTACTATTAAAAAAAATGCTTCCACTTTAATGGTAGTTTTGGCTTTCGCCACTGTGTATATTGTTTGGGGATCTACCTATCTTTTTATTCAAAAAGCCGTATTTGGTTTTCCTCCATTTCTGCTGGGGGCGGTGCGTTTCCTCCTTGCCGGGTTGTTATTGATGGCCTGGTGCAGGTTTAAGGGAGAGCAGCTATTTGTATTAAAAAACATCAGGGATGCAGCCGTAAGCGGAATATTGTTGCTCTTCATCGGCAACGGCATCGTTATCTGGGTGGAGCAATTCATGCCTACCGCTATGGTGGCCATCACGCTGTCTTCATCACCCCTTTGGTTTATAGTACTTGATAAGGCGAAATGGGGAGAAAACTTCAAAAGTAAAGCTACTATCGCCGGTTTAATTATCGGCTTTGCCGGCGTTATTCTTTTATTTGGCGAAAACATTCACAGCATACTTACATCAGTAGGCAACAAGGCCGAACTTTTAGGACTGGCTTTATTGGTTATTGGTTCTATTGCGTGGTCAGCAGGATCCCTCTATTCAAAATACAAAGCATCATCGGGATCTACTTCGGTAAATACAGCCTGGCAAATGATAGCAGCTGGTTTAGCTTTCGTGCCAATAAGCCTCTTTAATGGTGATGCACAACATTTACAATGGCAAAAGATCCCAACCAGTGCATGGTTTGCATTGGTGTACCTTGTATTTTTTGGATCCATATTAGCTTACAGCGCCTATGTATGGCTGTTACAAGTTCGTTCTGCCACGCAGGTGAGTACGTATGCGTACGTAAACCCGGTGGTGGCCGTACTTTTAGGAATTCTGTTTGCCAATGAACATATTACCTGGGTTCAAATAACCGGACTGGCAATTATATTGGGGAGCGTGTTGTTGATTAGCCTTGCTAAATACAGGTCAGGCGAAAGCAAAGCAGCCATAGAAAAAGCTGTTTCGAATAAAAATGTAGAAAAATCCTTCAGTTCTGTTCCGGCGCACAAACTGCACCAGGGGGTTTAGAGCATAGGCTACCAGATCTGTTGAGTATGCTTTATTGTATTCCCCTGCCACTAACAACTATTGTGGACCTTGCCAGGTGATCCAGGCTTTTCCATCTGTAGCATTCACCATATCATAAGTGGTGGCACTGGTTTGAACAAAATAATATCCATTCGGATCGTAAAGTTTAGCCCGGCTAAGCGCAGCAGGTCCGGTAGTTGGATACGGCGGAAAATCACCTAAATAGCTAAAAATTGCCCGTCCGTCGGCAGTAAACGTTGGAGTGCGTGTCGCCGTTCCATAAATCAGGTCCAACCCCGATTGTGCGGCATTAAGGAACAATGGTCCGAAAAAATCATATCCGGATCCAAATGATACGATGTAGGCCATGTAGTAATATGTTTCTCCACTGCTTGTCAGTGAATTAACTTTATACCCATCATCCACACCGTTTACATGGAAACCATTCCAGGAAACCCAGTAAGGAATAGCGTTTGTTGACGGCAACGTCCACCATCTTCTCGGTGCGGCCAAATCTGCTCTTATGGGTACAACAACACCTCTGATAGTTGCTGCAACGGTATTAACCGTCATACTGATCGTTTCAGTGGCATTGTTCCACACCATGTCATTGAAACCTGAGATGGTTAACGTTCCAATTACCAGTGGATTAATTAACACGATCCCACCTGCTATCAAATAATAACCGGTGGTAAATGTTTGAGCTGCACCACTGGAATTCAAATAAGTAAATGTAAAGCTACGGTCAAGTGGATTTATTTTAATATCGATTAGTTGCGTTCCAACGGTCACGCGTTTGAAATAGGTCAGGAACCTGTTGATAAGCAAACCGTCTTTTAACCGCCCGCTATTATAAGCGGTGGCCTCCTGCGAGGTGGCCCGTACCAGTACGGCCTTGCTTCCACGATATCTACCCACAAGTTTAATAGTGTCGGCGGTAGTTGAGTCAAAATAAAATTCAAAGTCAGATTTCAGGCCTTCACCCAGTGGCCCGCCGTTTACATCCACCTGTAAAGTCTGGCTGCCTTCATTGGGATCCGCCAGAAGGTGAATATAGGAATAGGTGTCAAATATTATACTCGGTTGTTGGAGGGCTTTTAAGCGAAAACTGCTTTCCTTTAAAGTTATGGCTGTTACCGAGTCAAAATCGGAATACATACTTACCCTGTTTGCATCATTGAATTTAAAATAGAAGCTATATGCACCACCTCCTGCCGGATAAACAATCGCTTTCCATCCATTCTGGGCACCTGAAAGCTGGGCCTGGTATTTCGCCAGGGTAGCGTTCAGCCTGTCATCCGGCGACTGGTCAAATACCGAATCATTCTCCTTTTTGCAGGAAGATGCCAGTGACGCTATCACTAAAAAACATAAAACAATTTTTTTCATAATCAGGTGTTTACTAAATGAATTCCCAGGGTTAATAAAGCAATGAGTTAACAGCGGATCTTGTTCTTGATTGCAGGCTATAAAAATCTATATTCCAGGATTGTTTATAGTATCCTACTATGATCGATTCTTTTTGCCTTAACCTGCTTTGTGCCTCCGCCGCGGTTGTTCCGTTGGAAGTGGTACCCGTATAGTTGATACTATTTACTATTTTATCGAAGCCTGCTTTACCTTCTGTAAGCATATAGGAAATCATTTCACAAAAATCTTCATCAGATTTAGACATTGCATAACTGCTTACAAAACCTTCAGAAAGGGCATCGATATCTGATATGTTAGCCCAGTCTGAAGTATATAATTGAGAGTTAACCTGGTTAAAGGAATAGGGATATAAGATATTTCTATGTAACACATGACCGAATTCATGTTCAATAGTTCGAAACACTTCCTTAACAAGGCCGGAATCAGAAGGCAGGTATCCGGACATTAATTTGGTTCGGAAATAATTTAACTGGTAAATGACTATTTTAGTACCATCTTCCGAAGTACTTCCCAGGTTGACGGAATTAGAAGCCGGATCATACGAGCCACTACCTACCAGAACAAAAAATTTGTTACCATATCTTTTTAAAAAATTAGGATTGGTTTCTGCAATGTAGGTATCCATCCATACCCTTTTAAAGGCACTCATAACAGGAATTACCTTTTCTTCTTTAATCGGTACCAGCGTTCTGTTCAACGACAATTCAAACTGATCGTATTTATACTTTACAGTGCTGTTAAAGGGAACCGTTAATGTATCAAGGATCCATTTATCTATGGGCCCCTTTACCCAGGTATCGCCTCCCAAACCACTGATATTGTCAACACTTCCCAGCGCATCTTCTTTATAGCAGGACGACATACTGGCAATAAAAAGTATTAAAGAGATCGATTTTGCAAATTTCATAAATAGCATGTTAAAAAAATTTATCTAGGGTTCAGGGATATTCCGGCAAGCAAAGCCGCCGATGGTATCTGCAACACTCTTCGTGGGTCGTTTGCCGTTAGTGTCAGCGGTTGCCCTCCAACAATCGGATGGGTTACCACAACCTGGTATCTCAGGATATCAAACCAGCGCATACCCTCATGAATAAATTCCGTGCGTTTATAATCAAGTATTGCTTTGATCAATCCATCCCTGATGTTGGCAGTTGCATAAACAGTATTGATCCTGGCGGCTGTAATATTATTTGTAGCAGCATTATAGTTGAGGAAGCGCCGGCTTGCATAGGTATTCAGGTCTGCAATGGCTCCTGCAGAATTGCCTGTATATGCGTAAGCTTCTGCCCTGTTAAACAACACTTCTTCCACCGTAAATAGTGGAACCATTACATAGCCGGTACCAGTAGATGCGTTTACTGAAACCCGTACGAAATATTCATCGAGCTTCGGAACCAACTTATGGCTGTTATTGACGGAATATAATTTTATTGCCCAATTTCCCCCCGTAAGCGGTTCAGGCCTTTTAAATAAGGCCGCCTGGATAATGCCGTCCATCCCATACCTTTCGGTGTAATAATTGCGCGCCCACCAGGAAGATGTTTCCACCAACAGCAGGTTGGCATTTTCTGTAGCTTTTGAATAGATGGCAAAAAGCTGGGTTACATCGCTTATGTCGTTATAGGTAGTGTTCCATTGTCTTAAATTCGGCCCGAAATTATTATTGGGAACAGCCAGGTTGGCATACTGTATAACCTTTGCATAATCTTTTTTAAATAAATAAAAACGGGCGGCAAATGCATAAGCTGCCGAACGGTTAAAATGGTATTTTGGAACGGTATAAAACTTATCATCAAGCAGGGCTATTCCCGCTACTAAATCTTTCTCAACCATGTCATAAACATATTGAACAGTTTTCCGATCATACTGCTTGATGACCACCGTTTCAGGTTCGGTAACATAAGGTATCCCGGGGTCTGATGCGGCGCTGGCGTCGCTATAAAATTTTGCGAAAAAGTTTACCAGCATGAAATGCGAATATGCCCTGGCAACCATTGCCTCCCCTTTCTGGGCAGAATAGCTGTTTGAATCTGTCGAAGCTTTTATCGATGCCAACGCCTGGTTTGCAGCCGCGATAGCCGTGTAGCACGCATACCAGTAATTTTCGGGGGAATCCTGGGCCACTTCATGCCCATCAGAAAAAAAGTAAGGGTCCGAAATGGTTTTATCAGTTTCGCCATCACCAATATCGGTAACATTATCAGACATAGATTCCGCAAAAGCCTGGTAATTTGCCTGTGGATAAGCAGTGCCCAGCAATTGGGAAATTTTCTGTGGTGTGTTTATCAAAGCCCTGTTATCGGGCACCTTTTCAAGGAATTTATTACATCCTAGCGTTAAAAATAATAAACAGCAATAAACGAATCGAAGTAGTAGTTTCATAGCTGATTTTTTATAAACCAAGTTTTAAAGAAAGTGTAAATTGTTTCGAGATGGGCTGCGCCACACCACCTGAATTATAGAATTCCGGATCCTGGCCTTTTAATTTCTTATCTGAATAAATTAACCAGGGATTGATAGCTGCTGCGGTTAATGAAACATTATTAAACCCTATACTCTTTAAAGAGGCGGCATCCAGGTTATAAGACAGGGATACTGTTTTTAATCGCACAAACCCTCCATCTGCGATCCTTTCAGAAGAGTAATTATAATTATTATAAGGAGAAGCCCCATTTTGCTGTGTTGCATAAAATGCGTCCAGTATGGAAGGAATTCGGGTAATCAATTCATCACCGGGCATTTCCCAACGATCCACAAATTCTTTCGGCATGGCATCCAGATCGGAATAACCGGTTCTGAAGGCAGGGTATAACCTTACTTTATTGCCCGCCTGGTAGGTAATAAATATATTTAAAGAAAGAGATCTGTAATTGAACGTATTTGAAAACCCACCTGTGATAGTAGGATCCACAGAACCTTCGAATTTCAGGTATGACACCTCTTCATCCTGGAGGAAAACATCACTGCTTACTTTTCCTTCCTGGTTGATAAAGGTAGGTGCCCCTGTATTATGTGTTAATCCATTAAACCTCAGTGAAAACAGGCTGTTTATCGGGAAACTTTCCCTATTGCCACCTTCTGCTTTCACCAGATCAAATATTAAAGGCTGGTTTTTTACGTTGGTGATTTCCGTTTTGTTATATCCAAAGGTCAGGTTGGTTTTCCAACCCCAGTTTTTTCTTTTAATCACCTGGCCTCCTATCAATGCTTCTGCTCCCTGCGATTTCATATCGGCATAATTGGCAGCTTTGTATGCTTCGCCCCCAATGCCGGGTGTTTTAATTACGCTTATCAGGTCAAAGCTTTTCCTTCGATAAACATCCAGGCTGAAATTCAGTTTTCCTTTAAAAAAGCTTCCATCTACACCAATGTTTGTCTGGTAATTTTTTTCCCAGGTCAGGTCTGAATTTTCAAGGTTTACCAACTGGATAATAGATTCCCTTTCCGTAGGAAAGGTTCTGTTCGTTATAGCACTTTTCAACACGATATTAGAGTTGGTAGCCGGTCCAAGGCTGGCTGTTAAACCATAACTTGCCCTCAGCTTCAGGAAATCTATCCAGTTAATATCCTGGATAAATCCTTCTTCCTCCATATTCCAGGAGCCTCCAAAACTCCAGGTTGGAAGCCAGCGCGCAGTTTTGGAAGAACCCAACTGGTTCGATCCATCATACCGAACGGTACCATAAAAATTATATTTCGTTTCATAGGTATATTGCGCATTAAGGTAAAAAGCTGCAAAACGGTCATAATTCTTCGTTAACCCATAATAAGGAAAACTCGATTCAATCGTTTGTTTTAATATACGATAATCCACGAATGGAATCCCACCGTTATCGTACTGATACCCATAGCCGGTGTTAGAAAAATTCTGCCGGTCAGCATATTTTACCTGCTGGCCCAATAAAACATTGATGTTGTGTTTTTCGGCAATAACGTTTGAATAGGTTAAACTATTCCGAACGTCGAAATTTAGCAATTTGTCTTCCACGCGATTGTAAAAACCTCCGTATGGCAGAACAACTATCGGTTCGGAACCCGGCACATCGGGATCCCTGTATAAAAACTTATTATTCTCCCGTATGGTTGAACTTCCAGCAGCCCGGTAAGCGTTCGCCATATTGGCATTTTCAGTGATCTGGTGTTCCTGCGACGATTTTACATAACGAAGGGCCCCTATAAAATCATACTTTAAGTGTTTGTTGATTTTAAAGCCCAGTTCTCCCTGTAGTTTTAAATCTATCACGCTAAGGTCAATGTAATTGTTCTCCAACTCTTTCATAATATTAAATGGAGCGTAATTCCTTTGAAAATAATCAGGGTTTCCTGCATCATCAAACGCTGTCAGTGTGCGGCTTGAATTTAGTGCATAGCTGAAAGGGTTAATATCAAAATCACGGTCGAACTGCCCGGATACCGGGTTACTGACCCGTTTTAATGTTCCTGGAACTTTTTGTTGCCGTACAGAACCGGTGGTTAAAAAGCCGGCAGACAAGCGTTCAGAAAAGTTATAGTTATTGCGGAAGTTCAGGGTGTATCTTTTAACCTTATCGGCAATGGTCCATCCATTGTCACTATAAAAACTAGTGGAGAAAAAACTCTGTGATTTGTCTGTTCCGGACGAAATGCTCAAAGAATGTTCCTGCATCAATGAGTTGCGAAATAATACGTCGAACCAGTCGGTATTGGTAAGAGCATATTTTTTTAGAAAAGCCGACCTTGCCTCCGTAGTATTTTGTAAAGGGAAATTGCCATTGGCGTCGGGCAGGAGCAAAGAATACATTTTGCCATAAACGCCATAGTCGGCCCGGCTAAGGATATCTGATGTTAATATACCTTTCCGTTCCAATTCACCCAATACCGACATTTGCTGTGCAGAGTTCATAATATTATAATCTGCATACATTGGTTTTAACTGTGTGCTAAAATTGCCGGTGTAATTGATGGAAGGCTTACCCGATTTGCCCTTCTTTGTAGTGATTACTACTACTCCATTCATCGCTCTTGCTCCATATAATGCGGTAGCTGCGGCATCCTTTAAGATATCAAAACTTTCTATATCATTGGAATTAATACCCGCAACAGATGAACCTAATAGCGTAGTGGGGTCGCCGCTTGAGAGCTGGTCATTGGAGATATTAACGATATCTTCCAACACCACTCCGTCAACCACCCACAAAGGTTTATTGTCGCCGTTTATGGAAGTAGCTCCCCGGATACGAACTTTGGGTGCACTGCCAAATGTGCTGGAAACATTTTGAACTGATACACCAGCCGCACGCCCTTCCAACATACGACTTACATCTGTATATCCATCCATCTTTACATCACCCGCTTTTAATGTAACAGCGGCGCCTGTAAATTTCTTTTTATCAATGTTCTGAAAGCCGGTCACCACCACATCTGTAAGCGTACTGACAGATGGCTCCAATACTATAGTAAAGGAGGTTTTTCCGGCAACTTTAAATTCGTTTGTTTCGAAACCCACGTTACTAACAACTATTGTTGCGTTTGGAGGAACCGCGCTTAAGATAAATGAACCTGTTTCATTAGTAGTTGTGCCGGTATTTTTTCCTTTCACCAAAACCGAAACACCTTCCATGGGCACTCCTTCTTTGGTGGTAATTCTACCGCGGATGGTAGTATCCGCGAGGCTGGTTAAAATAGTATTGCTTGTTGAATATGTTCCGGCCCGAAGTCCGTTATTGAATTCACCTGCTTTTTTATCCGGCACGCCTATAGGTAATCGTGTACGAGCGGAGACCTGGAAACTGCATACCATATAAAGCAGGACTAGCGAAACAAAGTAACTGGATTGGTTAAGTTTCAGCAGTGGCATATTGGGATTTTGCGACAACTTTTTTTTCATAGCTCTATTTTGGTTATTATTTGTGCCCGATTATTTGTCCAATTCGTTAGTTATTAACTAAATAACAGATTTGAGAAATAAAATTAAAATTAGGAAAATAGCTCAATATTTATATAATAACATTTGCTCGATGACTATTCCGGATGTTGCTTGCATTTTAAAAGACGAAAAAATAGTGACAGTAATTCGTACTATTACCCGTGTGCATTAGAGATAGTGCCGCATTATGCTGGCAATAATTAATCTTTAATGATCCATTTACAGGAAAGAACTACCTGATTAACCTAACTCCTTTAATACATGGATTGATAACGTGAAAGCCCAATTTTAATTGGGCAATACTTTGATTATGACATAAAATGTAAAAACAAAGCTGCATGAGGGCATTCTGAATTTTTAACACTTGGATCAACGGTTGATGGCAGATACGATCACACGGTATATCTTTTGCAGCAACTTTGTGAAAGTGCTTCATGCTGAATCAAAAAAAAAATTGCTTTGTCTGTAACATCCTGTTAGCCATTACCCTTGGTTGTAACTCCCCTCAATCTAAAAAAGAAGAAAATAGCACCCCCGCAGATACCTTAACTACTGAAAATAAAGACACTGTTCCCTTGCCGGAACCTTATGCAACCAAATCTTCCATAAACTTTAGCAACGTTAAAGAATGGCCACAGGGCCAGAAGCCAGCTGCACCAGCGGGTTTTACCGTAACAAAATTTGCCGATATGCTTAGAAATTCGCGCTGGATATATGTTGGACCAAACGATGATATTTTTGTAGCGGAATCTTCCACAAAAACAGGTGATATAAAAGATAAGGTGAAAGATGTTATTAGCGGTAAAAACAAATCGGAAAATACAGAATGCAGCGCTAACCGTATCTCGCTTTTCAGAGATGCGAATCACAATGAAGATGAGGATGAAGTTTATGGAAGGCCGGCAGGTGTTACTTTTACATCGGAAGGTTCTCTACTGGTAGCGGATGATGCAGGTAATACTTTATGGAAGGTGACAGCTTCAAAATAAGGTGTTGGTATGAACTATCGTTCAATTTTATTAAAAACAATCATATGAGTTCGGCATTTGTGAAAGAAAACGATGATCAATGGTTACATGATATACAGCCCACGATTAACGCTTTGGTTGTATATCTTTCCCGGGAGAATAATAATATAAGGGTGTATGAACAGAAAAGTTTCGTGGACCCACAAACAAAACAGGAAGTACATGTTATGAGTAATGGGTTGTCTTACTCAAAAGATAATAGTGGAAAATGGTATGTGGTTTAGTAAAATTATTCGTAGCACCGGTCATTCACGTCTTTTAGGGCAAACCTATAACGTTTGAACCCGATCTATTTAGTGTTTAAACGCAAACCTTACAGGTTTAACCATGACAGGTAAAAAGATATATGCTGATAGGTTTATAAGCTATTCATCTTAATTTTTTCATTGACAATAATCCTTTAACCAGTTTTTTCCATTGTGTAGATGAAAGTCCTAACATGGCAGATAATGCCATTAGTGTATTTCTAACAGCGTCCAGAGGCTTGTTCGGATTGATGTTAGCCAATTCGTTTCTACCGTGCACTTCCGCTATCAACATATTCTTGTCACGTCTTACTATGAAAGTGCTGGTTGAATCTTCTTTAAAGAAATGTGCCGTTTCATTTTTAATACTTCTGGGATTGTGTGTGGGCCTCACTTTGATAGCAATCTCTTCATGATCGGCGTTCGCTCGGTCTTCCTCAATTGATTCGATTTTTACCCAGTCAAATCCATCACCGGTTTTTGAACCGGGCCCTGGAACATCTATTTTCAGATAATCTCCCTGAATAGCCAGCCTTTCTGACTGATTGCCACGATTATCCATTAAGTGAAAAGTTCCTGAAACCGGGCCACAAAGTTTGTCCCAATGAGATATATCAAGCAAACGGTTTTTAGCCATACTATATAACTCCTTCGCTTCTTTTATAGTTTTCAGAGTGACCGAATGTGCGGTGTCGGATTTTGATCCCTTCTCTTGCTTTGGAACGAGTTTTTTTGATGTTTGGCTTTTACTCATAATATGTATTTTAACCTAAGATGAGACATTCAATAAACGTCAGATGAAAAAATCAAATCATTCTAGTCCCGTACTTACCATCTTTATGCCAGAATACTACCGTTCGAGTTTTTTCATCTCGGTTGCATACCTTTTCCCTAGCTCCCTGGCTGAGGGCGTGTCAAAATGCGTCTGGTCGCCTTTATCCTTTAGGTCCTTTGCACGTACAACGGCAGTTTTTGGAACACGGCCCGGCAAACTATCAATTATATTATTTATACGTGTATCGTTTTTAAAATAACCGATCTCTCCGGCTACAAATGGAAGATCAGGTACTAACAGGTCAAGCCGGAAACGCTCTATCAGTTCCTTTAATCTTTTCATGTAAATTATCACGCCTTCTTTGTTGTTGTCTGATTCGCCCTGGTGCCAGATTATTCCTTTTAGCACACCACTTTGCCGGGCAATTTTAGTTCTGCTGATAGCATCATCATAAGGATGAAAAGGCGGAAGATAAACCGAATCAGGTGACCATACCCGTATGGGTGACCCACCAACCGCGCAGGGTATTAAACCAATTTTAATTTTCTTGTTATTGCCCAGCATTTCTTTGGCAAAGCTGATGGCCGGACCCACGCCAACTACATTTGGTTTGTCAAAATGAACGGGATCTGTTGCAGGCACCCATTTATTATTTTTATCCAGCATAAATATTTGCTGGTTGATTATTTTGCTTTCTGCATCAACAGGTCCGCGACCAGCCATGTTGGATTGGCCTGCTAATAAGTATAGATGAAAATCAGGATCTGGTTTTTCGTTCGTTTGGGCTGATAAGGATATCGCGGAAAATAGCAGCCATGTAATTATTAAAAGTTTCATAAGTAATAATTTAGCTTATCATACATAATCATGGTCTCGCATATTTCTTCGCTGCATCATCTACCACTAATACCCAGTCCTGCCCATAACCTGTTGAAGGGGGAACGAATTTTTTAGAGTTCGTAGTTGAAAAAGTGCCTATATCCGTTATGGTTCCATTACGCGGGTTAAGCCAATAGGCCTGCAGATTCTTTCCCTTTATTTTTTCGAGTACTATAGTGAAAGACTTGCCAGCAGCGGTGTACACGTATAAATAATCCGTGCCCCTTGTAGCCTGTATGCGTTCCGCTGCAGTGTTTTGATTTTCCAATATTACCGATTGATCGGGTATCCGTTCTAATGGGGGATGAGACTCCATAAGCTTTCTCACAAATCCCATCTGCAATGCGCCGGGTAGTTCTAACGCATCATACCAAAAGATGTGGGCGCCATTGACGGCTTCGTGTTTGGAGGAATACATCTGCCATATATCATGACATCCGTATGTATGTCCAAACGCACCGGCAAAAAGATCCAGGTAGGCATATTTCCTTACGTCATATGCGCTTGAGATACCCAGGTCCCTGGCGTTAAAGCAAACAGGATGATCTTCGTAAAGCGGCTCTCCGTCAATGACTGGCATTACCGGACTTGCATTATAGGAAGCCAATATTTTATCATAGTTAGCCCCGTCCCTGCAATGACCGTTCTGAAACATATTAAAGCCAAACCATTTTTCATTGCGGAACCATTCGCCAGATCCCGTAAGATTGGGCTGGCAGTGGTACGTAATAAGCGCCTTGCCAGCAGTTTCTTTCATAATGGCCTGCGCCATGGAGCGCCATATGGAGATGTCTGCTTCATTACGTGGATTTCGATCCCCCCCGAGTATCCAGATTATATTTGTTTTATTCTTATACCGCCTGGCCAGCCAGCCCCCGTAAACTGCCGCATTTTGGTCATTAAATATCTCTGGCCCCTTCCCCCACCGGTCTTTGAAAACTTTATCGGCCCAGGTAGGTAATAATCCAATATTGATATTGTACGATGCAGCTTTATCAATGATATAATCTACGTGTTCAAAATATTTTTCATTGGGCTTTGAAGGATCATCGCCTATGAGGGGAATTTCATGGTAAGGATTGGGAGTATGTAAACCATCCATCTCGGCAAGCACAACGGCCTGTATCACCGTGAAGCCCTGCTCGCTTCTGCGTTTTAAATAACGGTCTGCTTCTGGTTTGTCGAGCCGGTGAAATAGTTCCCAGGCCGTATCACCCAACCAGAAGAAAGGCTTGCCGCCTTTTAATATATAACGGTTATCAGTACTTGTAGTGAATTGGGCTGAAACACCCAATAAACCTAATTGCATTAAGAATAATAAAATAACTTTATTCATCGGCGGAGGTTTTACAATGATAATGTTATTTGCTTTTGCTATTTGCTTTAATTTGAATAACCTGCGAAGATGACTGTATTATCTACCCCTCCTTATCCAAGGAGGTGTAGATAGCACTATCACTTTATATGGTTTTCAGACAAGCCCCTACAGAAAACTGATACGTCATAACTACTTTCGCACTCCGATCGTATTGGTAAGTGTTCCAATCTCACCAATCGTAATATTCACTTCATCATTTTCCTGCAATGTAAAATCATTGGGTGGCACCACGCAGGTTCCTGTCATCAAAAAACAGCCATATGCAAAATCAAATTCGAGGTATAACCAGTGCACGAGTTCTGTGAGCGAACGTTTCATACGGTCGATAGAGGTGCCGTCATCAAATAATTTTTCATTATTCCGGATGATATTCATTTTTATGGTCGTATCTGCCGGTATCGGAGCATCGCTGATATACAAACAAGGACCGAGCCCGGCACTTCCTTCATACATTTTCGCTTGAGGTAAATACAAGGGGTTTTCTCCTTCAATACTTCTTGAGCTCATGTCATTACCAATGGTATATCCTTGTATAGTTCCCTGCGAATTAATAAATAACGCCAGCTCCGGCTCCGGAACATTCCAGGTAGAATCTTTGCGGATATTCAATGTTTGCTTGTGGCCTGCAACGCGGTGTGGCAATGACTTGAAAAACAATTCGGGCCTTTCTGCTTCATATACGCGCTGATAACAATCAGCCGCACCCGAATCTTCCGATTCTTCCATACGTGCATCGCGGCTACGCAAATACGTTACTCCTGCTGCCCAAACCTCCTGGTTACCAACCGGAGGTAATAAATAGTTTTTAAGAATGTCGGCAGCTTTGTCTTCCGGCAAGGCACTGAGTTCATTAATTGTTTGGAGAAGATGCTGGTATAAATTCTCCTGGTTGATAAGAGAATCCCAATCGGCATCTAGCAGGTATGATTGGTTATTGTGTTTGACGATACTACCCTTAGATGTTTTGTATAAATGCATGCGATGCTTTTTAAAAATTATTTTTTGATAGTATCAAGATCAACACCTAACAATTGTGCGGCCAATTGTTTTAGTGTATTGTAATCGCCCTGGAAATGACAGGTAGTTTGCGCATAGGATCCCGTTTCCCCTTTCTTTAGCGCCAATGCTTCGGAAGAGGATTCTATTTCAAAAAATGGTCCCATCTGCGTTCCATCATCCAAAGGGCCATCATTGTACGAATTAATTACATCGCCCTTATATGGTTCTTTCTGTATCTCCCATTTGCCGTTCACATAAGTGCCGTTTTTATTTACGGTAGGGATAATGATGGTTAATACATTCTTCTCAAAATCAAAACCGGCAGCCATAGGTTTCGCAATTAGCGGCGACAAACCAATCTTACTTCGGAATTTACCATCACAGGTAAAAAATAACACACTATCCTTTACCCGTAAACGCTCCGGTGGGATGTCACCAAAATAATTATCGGTAATATATTTACGTGATTCGGGAACAGGATTAAAGGGAATGATTACCATTGTTTTTGGTGTTGGTGTAAACATGCCGAGTAACCAGACAGATAATAATCCTTTTTCTTTTGACCAGTTTTCTTCGCCGGTATTGGTTATTTTGTTGGTGGATTCAAAACCTACAAAATGGATATCTGCTGGAAGGTCGATTTGCAATTTTTTACCGAGTTCTTCCTTAGATAACATGCTTACTTTTCTTTCAATATTTATATTGAAGTTGGTTCCTCTATAATTAGTGAAGGCCGTATTCTTTGAAAACGTGGCGGAAGATTTATCCGAATGCGTTATATCATATATATCGGTATCAATAAAAGGAGGCACCTGCCAATGGGCAAAATCAAAACTATCCTTTCCTTTAAAATAGATAGAATATTGCCCGCCTTCAGGCCCTAACCAGATCCTCTCTTCTCCCCCAACAGGGTTAAATTGTTTTTTCTTTTCTTTTGCTTCGATCAATTCATAATTTAGCCAGCCGAAACTGGTACCGGAATCTCCCGTGGCGGTGCTTGTCATTACTCTTCCCTGGTAGTCTGCAGAGAGTAAAACCTTTGAAGTACCGTCACTATTTTCCAATTCCAAAACCTTCGTTGTATGCTGTTTCAGGAAATCAGCATCATAGGAATAACTTCCTTTGGTTTTATTGCTCAAGGTATCGGGTGATTTTGTGGATGACTCTTGTTGCGTTGAATTATTACAGGAAAAAGATAACAACAATAAAACAAAAACGCCAAATTTTTCAATGGTTCTGACAATATTCATATGGAGCATTTCATTAATCGCGGTAATGTTAATGATTTTTTGGGACTTGATTTACGAAGTTGGGAAGATTTGGCTGGGGAAGCCTGTTGTGTTTAATCTCTGAAGTGTTTGAGACCTGTTATCCCAGGCTTTGAGAACTGGCATCCGAGCCTTTGAGACCTGATTCGTGAAGGTTTGAGGCTGACTTCCGAAGTCTTTAAGACTTCGAAAGTCTTGAATGAAGACATCTTGAAAATTGTTTAAAAAAAATCCAGTCCAAAGACTACATCAAAATTACCCGTTATGAAAAACTTTCGAAGTCTGCAAGACTTCGGAAGTTAAGTCCCTGATCGTCGGAAGTTAAGTCGCGAACCCTTCCGAAGCAATGTCCAAAGTCTCATAGCTCAGCTAGGTTAAAGTCAAATTAACAAACATCTTTTACCTGTTTATACTTTTTTGTACAAATAACCTTAATTTTGTTCCTGCATAATAAAAAGAAACAAAGGAATTGATATGAATGAAGTTCTAAGTACTATTGAAAAAACTGTCCTGACCGATTACAAATATGGATTTGTAACTGATATTGAAGCAGATGAAGCACCAAAAGGACTGAATGAAGGCATTATCCGGTTTATTTCGGCCAAGAAGAAAGAGCCGCAGTGGATGCTCGACTACCGGCTGAAAGCCTATCGCCACTGGCTCAAGATGGAAGAACCTAAATGGCCCAACGTACACTACCCGCCTATTGACTACCAAGATGTTATATACTATTCCGCGCCTAAGCAAAAAGTTAGTCTAAACAGTATAGACGAAATTGACCCTGAATTAAAAAAGACCTTTGAAAAGTTAGGCATATCATTAAATGAACAAAAGCGGCTTTCAGGAGTAGCCATGGATGCCGTAATTGACAGCGTTTCGATAGCTACCACTTTTAAGGATCAACTCGCTGAGCTGGGCATTATTTTCTGCTCCATTAGTGAAGCCATACAAAAACACCCCGACCTGGTAAAGCAATATATGGGTTCGGTGGTTCCTTATACCGATAACTTTTTTGCGGCACTTAATGCGGCTGTGTTCACGGATGGTTCTTTCTGTTATATTCCAAAAGGAGTTCGCAGCCCGATGGAACTTTCTACTTACTTCCGCATCAATGCGGAGAATACCGGCCAGTTTGAACGTACACTGCTCATTGCTGACGAGGGCAGCTATGTTAGCTATCTGGAAGGTTGTACCGCCCCCATGCGCGATAAAAATCAGTTGCATGCTGCCGTAGTAGAATTAATTACACATGATAATGCAGAGATCAAATATTCAACGGTTCAGAACTGGTATCCGGGTGATAAACAGGGTATTGGCGGTATTTATAATTTTGTTACGAAAAGAGGTATTTGCCTGGGAGCACATTCCAAAATTTCCTGGACGCAGGTAGAAACAGGCTCGGCCATAACCTGGAAATATCCCAGTGTGATTCTGAAAGGTGATTATTCAGTGGGAGAATTTTATTCTGTTGCTGTGACCAATCATCACCAGCAGGCTGATACCGGCACTAAAATGATCCATATTGGCAAAAATACGAAGAGCCGCATTGTATCGAAAGGCATTTCCGCTGGCGTTAGTAACAATAGCTATCGCGGACTGGTGCAGGTGAATAAAAAATCTGACAATGCCCGTAACTCTACGCAATGCGATTCATTGCTGTTAGGTGATAAATGCGGTGCTCATACCTTTCCTTATATCGAAGTAAAGAATAACTCAGCGATAGTGGAGCATGAAGCCACCACTTCAAAAATTGGTGAAGACCAGATTTTCTATTGCAATCAAAGAGGTATTGATACCGAAACCGCAGTAGCGCTGATCATAAACGGTTTTGCAAAAGAAGTGCTGAACCAGTTACCGATGGAGTTTGCAGTGGAGGCCCAGAAATTACTGGCAGTAAGCCTGGAAGGCAGTGTGGGCTAAGCTTACATCGCCTTGATCGTAAATACGCAACTTTTACAAATCTTGAAATATTTATGATGGCCGAAACCATTTGCCGATTGAAGCTGATAGCGTTTAAAAAATAACAAAAATTACAACATGTTAAAAATTCAAAATTTACGGGCTGGGATTGAGGGAAGGGAAATATTAAAAGGGATAAACCTGGAGATAAAAGCGGGGGAAGTTCATGCGATCATGGGGCCCAACGGTTCTGGCAAAAGCACCCTTGCTTCCGTATTGGCAGGGCGTGAAACATATGAAGTATTAGGCGGATCAGTTGACTACCTGGGAAAGGACCTTTTGGAACTTTCTGTTGAGGACAGGGCTAGGGAAGGACTGTTCCTTGCCTTTCAATACCCGGTAGAAATTCCAGGATTGAGCACCACAAACTTTATTAAAACTGCGGTTAATGAAGCACGTAAGTACCGCGGAGAGGATCCTCTTGATGCTGTTGCCTTCCTGCGACTAATGAAGGAAAAAATGGCATTAGTGAATATTGATCAATCATTGTTGAGCCGCTCCCTGAATGAAGGGTTTTCAGGCGGTGAAAAAAAGCGTAATGAAATTTTTCAGCTGGCCATGCTGCAACCCAGGCTGGCCATTTTAGATGAAACAGATTCTGGATTGGATATTGATGCCATTCGCATCGTTTCAAACGGTATCAATAAACTTCGCAACAAAGACAATGCTGTTTTACTCGTTACCCACTACCAGCGTTTGCTTGACTATATTGTTCCTGACTTTGTACACGTATTGTATAATGGCCGTATAGTAAAATCTGGCCCTAAAGAACTGGCATTGGAACTGGAAGAAAGAGGATATGATTTCATAAAACACGATGTTGGCCAGTTTGAAGAAGCATTGTGACACTGATGGCTGACAGCCAAGCGTCAATTTTATGATTGATAATAAATAGTAAAAATGAATACCAACACGTACTTTAAAGAATATTTCGATCGTCTGCAATCAACTGACACAAAAAGCGGTTTGGGCACAATCCGTCAAAATGCCTTTGATGAATTTAACAAGATGGGAATTCCTACATTAAAACAGGAAGCCTGGAAATATACCCGCATCAGCAGCCTGTTTGAAAAGGACTACCAGTTCACCCTTAACCCTGAAATCACTTCTATCACTGCTTCAGATATTGAAGCAGTACGCATGCCGGGCCATGAACAAGCTAATGAGCTATTCTTTCTGAATGGACTTTTATCTTTCTCCCTGTCTGTTATTCGGTCTCCCCAGTTGATAGTACAGCCGTTAGAAGAAGCTGCCACAAATGAATACCAACATATTGTAAAAGAACATTTCGGCCATAGTTCCGATTATATAAAAGATGGCATCAACGCGCTAAATACTGCCCTGGTGCACGGTGGCGTTTTCATCCATGTAAAAAAAGGACAGCTTACTGAACATCCTGTTTACATATATCATTTGTCTGATGCAGGCTTCAGCAATACTTTCTCGCAGCCGCGGAGCCTGGTGCATGTAAGTGAGAACGCCGGGCTGCAGATTGTTGAAACATTTGCCACCATTGGCCGACAGGAAAGTTTTACCAACCAGGTTATAGAAATTGTGGTGGAGAAAGATGCAAGAGTTGAATACTATAAAATTCAAAACGATAGCTGTGTTAATAGCCAGGTGAGTACAACGCATATCAGGCATATCGGTAAGAGTTATACAAATACTGTGATCATTTCGTTGGATGGAAACATCGTACGTAACAACCTTAATATAGTTTTTGAGGCGGATCATTGCGAATCACATTTATACGGATTGTATTGTTTGAATGGACATAGTCATATTGACAATCATACCATCGTTGATAATGTTAAACCAAATTGTTTAAGTAATACACTGTATAAAGGAATCGTTGATGATGTTGCTACAGGCATTTTTAACGGAAAGATCTTTGTGCGTAAAGACGCACAGAAAACGAATGCGTATCAGTCCAATAAAAATGTATTATTATCTACCGGCGCGTCCGTAAATACCAAACCGCAGTTGGAAATTTTTGCAGATGATGTTAAATGTTCCCATGGGTGTACCGTAGGAAGCCTGGATGAAGAAGCCTTATTTTACCTGCGTTCAAGAGGTGTGGATAAAGACAAAGCCCGGAGTTTATTGCTTCATGCTTTTGCCAAAGATATATTGGAAAATATAAAATCAGAACCTATCAAAATGTATGTAAATCAACTGATCTCGGAACGTTTACAAATTGAAATATTATGATAGAAACCGCCACTATATCCAAAAGCCTGGATGTTTATGCCATCCGGGAACAGTTCCCGGTATTGGGCAGGATGGTTAAAGGGAAGCCATTGGTGTATCTTGATAATGCAGCTACTTCTCAGAAACCCCAGGTAGTGTTGGATGCACTAATAAATTATTACACACAGCATAATGCCAATATTCACCGGGGAATACATACGCTTGCGGAAGAAGCCACGGCAGCGTTTGAAGATACCCGTAATACTGTTCGGGAGTTTGTCAATGCTTCATCGCGTGAGGAAATAATTTTCACACGCGGCGCTACGGAAGGTATAAACCTGGTGGCTTACACCTGGGGACGGCAGAATATTAAAGCCGGTGATGAGATAATAATCTCCACGATGGAGCATCATTCCAACATCGTGCCCTGGCAGATTTTATGTGAAGAAAAAGGAGCCGTGTTGAAGATAATTCCTGTTAACGAAGATGGCGAGTTATTGATGGTTGCCTATGAAAATCTGATCAGTGAAGCCACGAAATTAGTTTCCATTGTACATGTTTCCAATGCATTGGGAACTGTTAACCCGGTTAAAAAAATTATTGATATTGCTCACCAGGCAGGTGCCGTGGTTTTGGTAGATGGCGCTCAATCTACGGTTCATCTTGATATTGACGTGCAGGATTTGGATTGTGACTTTTTTGTGTTATCCGCTCATAAATTATACGGGCCTACCGGCACAGGTGTATTATACGGAAAAAAGCATCTACTGGAAAGCATGCCCGTTTTCATGGGTGGTGGTGAGATGATAAAAGAAGTGACGTTCGAAAAAACAACCTTTAATGATCTGCCTTACAAATACGAGGCGGGCACACCTAACATCGCTGATACCATTGCGTTTAAAGCGGCAATAGATTTTATCAATTCCCTCAGCAAAGATGCCATCCGGAAACATGAAGAAAATCTACTGGCTTATGCTACGGAACAATTGGAACAATTACCCGGTGTAAAAATAATTGGTAAAGCAAAAGAAAAAGTAAGCGTTGTTTCTTTCGTGATAGACAATATCCATCCACAGGACATAGGCATTCTTTTAGACAATCGTGGCATTGCTGTAAGAACGGGCCATCACTGTACGCAACCTTTAATGACAAGGTTTGGCATTCCCGGCACCACCCGTGCATCTTTTGCTGTGTACAATACTTTAGAGGAAGTTGATGCGTTAATACTTGGACTGGAAAAAACGATAAAAACATTATCCTGAATAATGAGTGTACATAATACTATATCGGCTACTGAAGATGAAATAGTGGAAGAGTTCGGCTTATTCGACTCCTGGGATGATAAGTATGAATATATTATCGACCTGGGCAAAAAGTTACCGCACCTGGAAGAGCAACATAAAAAAGATGAGAACAGGGTTCGCGGATGCCAGTCAACGGTTTGGTTAGTCTCTGAATATCACGATGAAAAGATCTTATTTAAAGCAGACAGCGATTCGGTGATTGTAAAAGGTTTGATCAGCATGCTGATAAGAGTTCTGTCTGGTCATTCACCGGATGAGATACTGGAGGCACGGTTGGATTTTATCCATAGAATTGGAATGGATACACACCTGGCGCAAACCCGCTCCAATGGATTGCTGTCGATGGTAAAACAAATGAAAAATTTTGCGCTCGCTTATAAATTAAAAAACGCAGCAACAGCAGAATCATGAACACAGAAGAACTAAAACAAAAAGTAATTGATTGTTTGCAAACAATCTTTGATCCGGAAATACCGGTTAGTATATATGCATTGGGACTTATCTACGAGATAGATGTTTTGCCGATGAATAATATCCAGATCGTTATGACATTAACGGCACCAGGCTGCCCGGCGGCTCAGTCTATACCAGTTGAGGTGGATCAGAAAGTAAGATTAATAGAGGGAGTGAATGATGTTCATGTGGCAGTGACATGGAATCCGCCATGGGATAAGAGTATGATGTCGGAAGTGGCTCAACTGGAACTGGGATATATGTAGTTTTTTGAACCAGGGAAGCACGGAGAGACACGGTGGTTTTATTTTTAGTAGCAGATTAATTTCATTAAAAAAAATATATACAATGGCACAGATAAGTTTAAATAGTTTAATGGGTACTTCAGGCCCCAGCTATTCAGAAATAATAGTAGCACCCTATCGTGAAGAACTGGTGCAGACGGGCTTTGAACAATTGCTGACACCCGGGCAGGTAGATGACGCATTAAACAGGCAGGATGATAAGATCGTGCTGGTTGTATTAAACTCCGTATGCGGATGTTCTGCCCGCGTGGGAAGGCCAGGCACCATTCTATCGTTGCTCAACAAAGTAGTTCCGGATAAACTGGTTACCATTTTTGCAGGTATGGAAAAAGAAGCCGTAGCGCATTTCAGGGAAAAATACCTAACGGGGCTTACTCCTTCTTCTCCCAATATTGCTATTTTTAAAAATGGCAAACTAGCGCATATCCTGCATCGTTATCAGATAGAAAGGATGGAAGCAGGTGAAATTGCATCGGATCTCGGCAGCGTTTATGATACCATATGTACCAATTCCCAGGATAAGGAAACGGGTGAAAAGCTTCGTTTATTTTTGATGGAAAAATACCACGCATCGCCAGAACAGTTACCCACCGTATAAATTACAGCTATGAAAATTACCGCCCAGGAAGAATATGGTTTGCGTATTTTATTGCGCATTGGCCGTTGCCTAGATAAGGAAGGGATGAGTATTCCTCAATTAAGTGAGGCGGAAGGCCTGAGCGGAGCATATGTAGCAAAGCTTACGCGTATCCTGCGGCAACAGGGTTTTATAAACAGCACCCCGGGGTATAAGGGCGGTTATATATTGGCGGTACCAGCGAAAGAAATCATAATAAACAACGTGTTGAAGTCTTTAGGTGGCGCACTGTTCAGTTCTGAATATTGCGGCACCCATGCCGGCACTTCTAAAATATGTACCAATTCGGTGGATTGCTCTGCCCGTTCCTTGTGGCAGATGATCCAGTTCACCGTAGACAGGTTACTGAACCAGATTACTTTGTATGACCTGGTGGGTTCTGAAACACAATCAGGGATGATTTTAGAGCAAATTGTTGATGAGTATATTAATAAGATGCGCAGGAAGAATGAGGTGGTTAGTGTTGGGTGAATGACTGTGAGCTATCCGCTATCCGCAAACCCCTAAGGGTTTTTTAAACGTATCAATGCTTTTCTATAATCATGTTACCCTTTCAGAGTCATTTCGAATGTTATTGATTTTATTTTTTTATGGTTTGTTCTAAAACTTTTCCTTACCTGATAACTGTAGGTTGATGGTTTATGGCCTGAAACTGGCCTTCTTCCCTCTCCTTTTTTAATTGTCATAATTCCGGTTAATAACCCAGTGACCACGTAAAGGCGTGGTACAGCCTTACCTTGAGACTTTTTTCCAGTTGCCCACGTGCAGGAAAGTTCATGGAAGACTTTACTATTATACAACTCAATTTTTTTGTCATTTCAGCGAAGCGCCTCAACCTTCCCGAATAAAAAAATCTTGCGCGCCTCCCCTGCAATCTCTACAATGCGGGCTGTCTCCAACTTAGAGATTTCAGCTCAAAGCGCCGTAAAATACATTTATGCGAGTTCCTGTGGCGCTTCAACTGAAATGACAGGGAAAACATTAATGACTTGTCTCCTAACAGTAACCTTATTCAAGGAGGGGAAGATGTGCAACTTACCCGGTCGTATTTATACTTCATCACAGATAACTCAACCACCATTTTCTATGCTCCATCTTATACTTGTTAAACCACCTGCACGGAAAATATAAAATTCCTATCACACCTATCCAGATCAAATACACTACCCCCAATCCATAACCGAAGTTTAATGGCCGGAATAGAAAAGGAGTGTTAGGATCTGCTATCTGTGAAGCAGTATAACCCGAAACGAAAAACAAAAGCAACAGGATGCTATGTATCAGGTAAAAATGGAGTACATAGTAAAAGAAAGGAACCCGCCCGTAAATAGATGCGAACCTCGTCCAGCCTGCCTGAACATTTTCAAGCAAAGCGAGGATGATTAATGCCGGTCCAAGTGTCATACAGGAATATTGCAATGATGGAGGATACTTGCTAGTGTTTAAAAAAGAAAACAGGGTGTTTTTGTCGGTGCTATACACTCCCGGATCTCCGTATCCTTTGAGTAAACGAAGCACAATAAATAACAACACCGCACAGGAACCCGTGATAAGCAATAATCGTTTTCTTTTTTCAGCAGGAAATCCTTTCTGGAACCAGGATCCCAAACAATAACCCAGTAACATAATACCCGTCCAGGGAAGAACGGCGTATAGATCATAAACGAAGTAATTATTGCCTAACGGGAATATCGTTGTCCTGGTAGTAAATAATATTGTCAATAAATAATAGGCAACCCCTTTTGTTGGAAGAGACGCATAATCTAATGCATTGTGTCCGAAAAACAAAATGATACCAACTACTAACACGGCGGTATAAGAAATTCTCATCAACACCCCAAGTATTACCATGCTCAGGCCAATCGCCCAGATTACCTGCAGGATTAGTAAATTGTAGAGAGGATTGAAAGTGAGTCCAAGCGTTATCAATACCAGCTCTACAATAATTAACCATATTCCTCTTTTAATAAGGAAAAGGCTTGCCTCACCGGCCGGTTTGTTTTTGGAAGAAAGAAAAGCGGATACTCCTGAAAGCATCACAAAAACAGGTGCGCAAAAATGGGTAATCCAGCGGGTAAAATATAAAGCAGTTGTAGTTGTTCCTGCATCTAACGGATCGGCAGTAAATGCGGTGATATGAAAAAAATCACGTGTATGGTCCAGCGCCATAACGATCATTACAATTCCACGTAGAATATCAATGCTGCCAATACGATAAGAAGTTGGGGGGGGCATATGAAAATTATTTGTGTTTTTAATTGTACGGAACTAAAGTAACACTCATCATGAAGCATTTTACTAATCTGTCTTATCTAATAGTCCCAGTTGTTTTTTTAGCTTTCAACTGTCATTGTTAACTTTTGAAGGATTAGCGTTTACGGTTTTATTCCTTTCTTTTCCGCAGTTCGCTAATTGGTATATCCAGCTGCCTGCCTATCGGTTTCCCTCCACGATAAGTAATAATTTTAAGCATGGAAGCTTCTTTAGGAATGGATAAAGCAGATTCATACCTGGGATAAAAATTATCCGGGTTTGAATAATCGAAACTATAATAAATATCCAGTCCCTTTATTTCAGTGCTGAGTTCGATCTGTAACGAATCCTTACCGTCTTTTTTTACGTGAATGATAGGATCAAACATCGACCGGGCATACTTCACCTGCCGCACGTCCATCCTTTCAAAATTCACTTCCACTTTTTTTGTGAAACTGTTCCAGTTCTTTTTTTCTTTTGGCGACCAGAGACATTCGGCGATGGCCAGGCTTCGCGGCCACAACATATATTGCATATGCCGCGTGTTAAAAATCTGTTCTGTCCACAAATTACCCTGGCCGCCTAATATAAATTTAGCGTCAACACCATCAGGTACCGGTTCAAATGAGTAACTGGTTTTTAAACGCAATGTTGCATATACCGGAGGTTCCAGCATCTCATCGCCCTGCATGTAATCGAGGTACACAAAAGTTGTAGGGGTCATTACTACCTCGTGACCCAGTTTAGCAGCTTCTATTCCACCTTTAATGCCACGCCAGCTCATCACTGCGGCGTTAGGCGCAAGCCCTCCTTCCAGTATTTCATCCCAACCAATTACTTTTTTCCCCTTTGATGAAACGATCTTCACCACGCGTTTCTCAAAATAGCTTTGCACTTCTTCCATATTTTTCAATCCTTCTTTTTGCATCAGCTGTTTAACAGCATCGCTTTTTTCCCAGAAATTTTTGGCGCATTCGTCGCCTCCGATATGAATATATTCGAAGGGAAAAAGAGCTGCGAGTTCTGTAAATACTTTATCTAAAAAAACATACACTTTTTCATTAGCAGGGCAAAGCGTGTTATCAACGAGCGCGCTGAAACCACCAGTGTACCAGTCCATAATTTTCTCACCTGATCTAACGCGGTATTTATCGGCGCCTGCTGTGCAGGAAAGATCCGGGTAAGAAGCGATGGCCGAAAGGCTATGACCGGGAATATCCACTTCAGGTAAAATGTCTACATATTTCTCTTTTGCATACTGCACTAATTCTTTAATATCATCCTGTGTATAAAAACCGCCATAGTCTCGCGGTTCATCGGCAGCAGGAGCTGCAAACTCACCGAAGTTGCCGACCCTGCGGACGCTCCAGGCGCCTACTTCTGTAAGTTTAGGCAGACTTTTAATTTCGATGCGCCATCCTTCGTCATCGGTCAGGTGAAAGTGAAGCAGGTTATATTTGTATTTCGCCATTTCATCAATAAAATCTTTTACCTCCTGCCTGGTAAAAAAATGCCTGGACACATCAAACATCAGTCCCCGCCAGCCAAAACGCGGGTAGTCAGTAATGCTCACACAGGGCGATTGCCAGCCACTATTTTTTATAGTTGTTTTGCTGAAAATATCTTTCGGTAATAATTGCAGAAAGGTCTGCACAGCGTAGAACAAACCAGCAGGCTGGTTGGCCTTTACAAGCACATTTTTGGGAGAAACTTCTAAAGTATATCCTTCCTTACCCAATTTCTTATCTTCAGCAGTATTTAGTAAGAACCGAATAGTATTGGCAGCATTAACCTGGCTGCTTACTGTAACATTATAACCCGTTGAAACAGATATCTGTTTCGATAGAGAATCAGCAATTTTTTTTATTGCCGGATTACTGCCTGATTCTATAATTATATTTTTAGGTAAAATAAACTGCCCGTTATTTTTTACCATAGAAACAGGCTCGGGAATAATGCTTAGCCCAGTATTCGCAGACTGGGCAAAAACCATGAGACAAATGCACTGAAAGAAGATAAGAATTTTAATTTTTTTCATCAGGGAGTTACTGTTTAAGAATATATAATAAGGCTGAAATTAATAAATAAAACCAGTAATAACTATCCATTGCCTGATAGCGGGTAAAATGAACGCATAGTAAACTTTGAAACATTAAAACTATTGCTCCGCTTGTTGAATCGTTACAGGCCCTAAAAGACCAGATCTTAAAAGTGGAGAGTCTTTTTTATAATGACGGTAAGTGGTAAACGTGTACCTGCCGCTGTTTCGAGGCTTACCCTGTAAAAGCCATTCGGGCCATTTGCCATTTTTTATTCCGTCGTCTGGTAATTGTTCATCACCAATCAACCTGTTTGCCCAAAGATTCACTACTTCTATTTCCAATAAATTTCCCCTGCGTTTTACAACATCCGTAATATTAACTTTCCAGGGCGCTGTCCACACTACCCCCATATCCTTTCCATTAAGTTTTACCCTCGCAATATTTTTAACCTCCCCCAGGTCAAGATAAAGTTGTTTCCTTGAGCCGGCCTTATCCAGGTCAAAGTTTTGTTGATACATGGCTGTACCTGAATAGTATTTGATGCCATTTTCCGGCCGGAAGGCCCAGTCTTCCAATTGGTTGAATACTACATTGGCAGGTCCTCCCCAGGTGGTGTCGAACGATACTGTCCAGGGCGAATTTAACGTGTCAATTGTTTCAATAGCAAGAAAATTTCTTTCGTTAGACGATGCAGGATTCAGATGTTTTGAAAATACCAGGAAGAAACTCTGATAAGCATCCAGTTGAAGGGGAACGGTTATGATTTCACCAGTGACGGAATATTCAGGCAACGTTCTCATAGTGCCTGTAAGCGGATCCCAAAGTTCGGGATTGCCTTTATTCGTGCGAAACAGGCAATCAGCCGTCACTTGCTGGCCGGTGCGGTTGGCCACAAAATATATATCCTTATCCTGTATGACACGATGTGTATAACGAAGGGGGGCCGTGGTGGAAAAATCTTCGGGTAGGCCTGTTTCACGGAGCAAAGCTGCCGTGGCGTCATAACCAGGGTAAAGGGAGCTATCCTTTTTAATACTGAGATCACCTCCCCATACTACCTTACCTTTTCCGTATGAACGTTCCATTCTTTTTCCTGGTGGTGATGTATTGCCCCATAGTTCTGCTACGAGCGATTGAAGTTGCTGATCGCATTCCGGGAAGCCTGATAAACCAGGTGATTTTTTAGGGGCTTCGCCAATAACGGTAGCGCCTTCATTCACGAGGGAACGAATTTTTTCCAGTAAACCAGGTGTCATAGTCTCAGAAAAAGGTAATACCAGTACCCGATAGCAAGCACCACCGGGAAAAAATATGAGGCTATCTTTTACAGTCGCATTATATAATTGTCCCGGAGAACATCCATCAAAGTTATAACCCTTTCTATCGGGAAGAAATGAATCGCCCGCTAATGCAGAAAGGGGGGGCCTAAAAACATGCGGGGCTCCTTCGGGTGTTAAGTAAAGGATATCAGCTACGGTTCTTCCCTGTTGCAAAACAAACTGGCATCTTGAAATATATTCATGATAAGAACCCACCATAGGCCACCAGGTTTGCCCCCTGTCCCAGTGAATGCCATAAGGCCCCATCGTCAGGCCAGGTTTTAATGAATCATTGAGTGCCTGGTTTTGAAAAGTATGAAACACGAATTGGTTAATACCTGCGGCAAAGGCCCAGTCTCCCTGTTCTTTCATGGACGCGGGATGTTGTTTCCAGCCTTCATTATCTTCCGCGGTAAAGGCCTCTGCGGGCACCAGTGAAATACCATTGATGTGCGCGATTGATGCGGCTTCTATACAGCTATACGTTGTATTATACCCAAAACCCTTGCTCCAAAATTCACACATAGGTATATCCGCAACGGCACCGAGTTCCATGTCAGCAGTGGGGTTCATGTCATAAGGCTCTATGGATAACCGTAAGCCCAGGCTATGTGCATATTTTTTTAGATGCGTTGCATGCTGTTCAATGACCAACTCCTGGGAGGTTAGCCGGAGATCCCATAAAAAACGTTCACTCATCTCCGGGCTTTCTACAATGTTTCCCGCATATACGGGATAGTAAGGCAGCGGATCATACCCTCTACTTTTTATAAAGGCATCCCGGAATTTCGCTGTCCAGTTTTGTGAACCCATCTCCCAGCTATCCATGTGAAGTGTTTTTAATCCTCCTTGAGAACTTGTATCCAGCTTACCTATATTACGAAGTATTTTACCGGTAAACTGGTCGAGATGTTTATCCAATGCAAGGCTGTCGAATTTATCTGACTCAAAACCAAGGCCGGGGAAGGGTGCCGGTCGCGTAACCGCGCCATTGTTGCGGCTCCCAAATCGTATGATAGTCCAGTTGCCTTCCGGTATCTGCCACCTGATTGATCCATCGGATTGTAGCTTATCGGTAAGGTCTATTATCCTGCTTTTTTCTATGTTACCCATTCGAACTGAATCGGGATAAGTCGCTATTGATGTGATGAATTGTTTCACCCCTTTAACAGAGCTGTAAGGTGCCCGGTAATACAACGCTTTTTCATTAATGTCCGTTATTACATGAGTGGCCGGCGGAGTAGGGAATGCCAGAACAGCAACATCAGCATAATATTCATTCCATTGTTTTTTAAGGGCCGGAGTAAAACCGCCTTCCCCGAAGAAAGGTTTCATGGGAGGGGGTTTAGGAAGGTGAATGGTCCTCATTCCTGCGCCATAAACTTCAGTTGTACTTGATACGAGGTGTTGCATAGACTCAGCCGGGAGAACCCAGGGCCCGCCGCTGCCTGTCCAGCCCGGACCTACCCCGAGTGTTATAGCGATACCCAATCGTTCCGCTTCGCGAACGGCGTGTTTAAAAAGCTCCTGCCATACATCGCTAAAAAACTCGACCGTTCCTCGAGGTATGCCCACATTCACTTCGAGGAAAAGAACATGACCGATTCCAACTTTTTTCATTGACTCCAGGTCTTCGGTCATTTTTTCCCGCGACATGTTACCATCCATAAAGTACCAATAAACACCCGGCCGTGCAGAATCAGGCGGATGTAAAAAGCCTGATTCTAAATTGCCTGAGACAGCACCTACTGGTTGTCGGCTGCAACTCCCAATTAAACACGTAGCGAGCATTAAAAATATGGCAATGGGACAAAGCCCGTTTTTGTGCGCAATCATATGTCGAGTTTTCGGTAATTGGCTGTCGGTTGCCGGCTATCAACTTTCGGCTACAAGCTATCAGCGTCGGCTTAATAAACAGAATTGACGGCCTACATTTAGAAACTGCAATATATTATTAAATTATTATAAGTTAGCGCCCAGCCGATAATCGATAGCTGACCGCCGACAGCCGATAGCTAAATCTTGAGGCTTGATTTTTGAATGCATCCACTAACATTATGAAACCACAACAATATAGCAATCACGTAAGGTATTATCCTGCGCATCATTTTATTTTTTATCCCTTGGTTACGCTTGGATTTATACTCAGCATCAGGGGAATTATAATACACCCCGAACAATTTTGGGAATGGGTGCTGATCAGCGGTTTATGGGCAATGATAACATGGTTATCGTTTATGCTAAGACAACATTATGCAATGATCTGCCAGAACAGGATCGTTAGAATGGAAATGCGATTCCGCTATTATGTATTAACACAACAGAGACTGGAACCTTTGGAACAACAACTTAGCTTTAATCATATCGCTGCTCTTCGGTTTGCTTCTGATGAAGAATTGCCTGGATTGGTGCAACGCGCAGTTAAAGAAAATCACTCTCCGAATGATATAAAAAAATCAATCAGGAATTGGGTGCCTGATGATATGAGGGTGTGAATAGCTATCGGCTATCGGCTATCGGCTATCGGCTATCGGCTATCGGCTATCGGCTATCGGCTATCGGCTATCGGCTATTCTTTTTCAAACGAAAAATCAAATTGTTTATACCCAACATAAGTATTATTATAAATAAAATTTTCGATGGAATCGAAGTTCCATTACATAGTTAAGTATATTGAGAACAATCAAAACATAATTATGAAACAATTTCTATTTATAATAATACTAGCATTCAGCGGCCTTCCTGTTTTTGCACAAGGCATCAATAAAAACGATATCAGTAAGAAAGCCGATGCACTTGAGCAAAAAGTAATTGCATGGCGCCGCGATTTTCATGAGCACCCTGAATTGGGAAACCACGAAGTTCGGACATCAGAAATTATTGCCAAATATCTTCAATCACTCGGCTTCGAAGTAAAAACGGGTATTGCCACCACCGGTGTGGTGGGCATTTTGAAAGGAGGAAAACCCGGTCCGGTAGTGGCATTGCGCGCGGATATGGATGGATTGCCTGTTATTGAACGTACACCCGTTCCCTTCGCATCAAAAGTAAAAACAACATATAACGGTCAGGAAGTTGGCGCGATGCACGCTTGCGGACACGACTCCCATATGGCCATATTAATGGGCGTGGCAGAATTACTTTCATCTATGAAAAAAGACCTGCACGGCACCGTTAAGTTTATTTTCCAGCCCGCGGAAGAAGGTGTTCCGGCTGGTGAAAGAGGTGGTGCGGAAGAAATGGTGAAACTGGGCGTTCTGGATAATCCCAAAGTGGATGTGATATTCGGCTTACACATCAACTCGCAAACTGAGGTTGGAACGATCACTTACCGGCCGGGAGGAACAATGGCATCGATTAATGATATGCAGATCATTGTTAAAGGGCAATCATCGCATGGCGCCTACCCCTGGTCGAGTATTGACCCCATAGTAGTGTCTGCCCAAATTATTAATAATTTGCAAACGGTTGTTAGTCGCAATTTAAACGTTACTGAAAATCCCGGCGTAGTTACAATCGGTGCTATCAAGGGTGGTAATCGTTCTAATATAATTCCTGAGATAGTAGAAATGCTGGGAACGCTTCGGGCCATGACCAAAGAAGATGAAGAAATGATTATCGCAAGAGTTAAACAAGTGGCTACCAAAACTGCAGAGGCTGCCGGAGCAACAGCTACGGTAACCATTCCTTACAGTAGTCATTATCCTGTTACTTATAATGATCCCGCATTAACAGAAAAAATGTTGCCTACCCTGCAGGCAACTGCAGGGGCATCTAATGTGGTTTTAAAACCACCGGTAACGGGCGCTGAAGATTTCAGCTTCTTCCAGGAGAAAGTGCCTGGATTATTTTTCTTTTTAGGAGGGATGCCAAAAGGAGGCGATAAGCTAAAGGCTCCCTCGCATCACACGCCTGATTTTTTTATTGATGAGAGTGGGTTTACACTGGGTGTAAAGGCTCTTTGTAATTTGACATTGGATTTTATGGCGGCAGCGCCGACATCGAAGTAAGTTAAGCAAGTCCTGAAAGGATCTGAGGATGTGGGTGATAGAACCATTAAGAATATAGACTCCGACGGGTTGATAGGATTATAGTAAGAATCATATCAACCCGTCGGAGTCTACCTCATACCTCACACCTCATACCTCACACCTCACCCCTTGTTCTGCAAATAAACAAGCTGCCCCAAATGATAACTCTGGTGATTAGTTCTGTTAATAACAATATTTAATTTATTCCTAAATGGTTCTTTTAAAAAATCTTCTTCTGAAATGGCTGTATGTTTAGTAAACCATTCATCGGCTGGCATCTTGCTGCTATGTTCGCGGATGGTATTATTAATGTTTTTCCAATATTGCTTTAATTCCTGCAAGGATGGTTTTTCAAGACCTGATTTATCGGGGTTGGTAAGAAAGATATTGGCAAGTTCGGGGTAAAGCTTTTCACCAAAACCAAGCAATGGTAACATGCCATCGTTTACCGCAATCAGGTGGCCGATGATATATATCCCGCTATTTCTACCGGGTGCAGTCTCTGTTATGAGTTGTTCATCTGTAAGCGTATCCAGCAGTTTATCCACCCTGGTATTTTGTATTTCCCAGTTAGTAAATACCATTTTTATAAAAAGCTCTTTGCCGACAGATTTATCAGTGGTTTGTGTTTGTGTGTCCATATTTTTATTTCTAAAATATTTTGAAATTCAGAATTAATGTGTAAGGTAACTGTTTCGTTTTTATTAATGAATTCCGGCGTTACCGGTTTTAGTATAATCAACCATAACCTGGTTATGAATATTTCTGCGGCCGGCAACCAGTATTAAAAATCCTACGACAGAAGTGCAGGCCATAATGGTGGCCAATGGTAGCGCCGTTCCGGAATTAAACAGGCTTACGGCAACGGAAGCCAGCGAGCCAATTCCCATTTGCACGGCTCCCATTAAGGATGAAGCGCTTCCTGCATTTTTATTAAATGGAGCCATGGACAAGGCTGCCGTGTTTGGATTGGTTAGCCCAAGACAACACAGGTAAACTAAAATTACACCGATGGTACTGATAAGTCCTAACCAGCCATTGGCCGTTGCCACAATAAAAAAAATACCCGTTAGTAGCTGGAATAACAATGCCGCAAAAACGATCTCTTCACTTCTAAATTTTCTAAGTAAAAGGCTATTCACCTGGCTCTACCCAATTAAGCCGATGGATAAAAAAGCGAATATCCACCCATACATTTTTCCGCTTACCTTAAAAATTTCCATAAAAACGAGCGGAGAACCGGAAACGTACGCAAAGAGCCCAGCAAACGATACAGCCCCTGTTAAGGATTACGTATAAAACGGGAGCTCCTTAATTACCAGCAGAAAATTATTGATAATCGGTTGGGTTTAAGCGACAAATTTACATCCGGTTTATAGCTATTGGGCAACAAAAAGAAAACGGCTTTGATTATTAAAACGGCAAGCACGGACAAAATAATAAAAAGGGATTGCCATCCAAACGCGGCAGTAACATATCCGCCAATGGTTGGAGCAATCAGGGGAGAAGTACCTAACACCAGCATCAGCAGGGAGAACACTTTGGCATTATCCTGTACCGGGAAAAGATCCCGAACCATAACAATGGCAACCACTCCCGCTACACAAC
>JBDSBP010000572.1:0-7463 GCA_039921525.1 Chitinophagaceae bacterium
ACACGACCGATATTGATTTGCCTGCCGAAATTTTCAGCCAGGTCAATAAGGTCTTTGAATATGGAAATTATTTCTTTTCTTTTTGATGGATCTTCCTGGGTTAACATCAAACCTCCGTCAGCATATAGCTGTCCCGTAGAGATGCATGAAACTTCTATCGAGTTATTTTCCAATATTTGTTGCAACCGGCCGGGGTTTATTTCATCGGGCAATGGCAAGTTGCGAAGGCCAGAGCTAAACACGTGCAGCTTTAACAGGCGCATTTTAAGGCCTATAGATAGGAAGGGTTCTTTTAAATACTTATTTTGCAGTTGAAAAGATAATATGAAAAATGTTTCCATGGCCAATAAGGCTTATACTGAACTGCGCAAAAAGATTCTTACGAATCAATTGCCGGCAGGTACCCGGTTTAAAGAAGAGATTTGGGCTCGTAAGTTACAAGTAAGTCGGATGTCTGTTCGCGAAGCATTGAACCGACTGCTTGGAGAGGGCTTGGTGATAACTGGTGAAAAAGGTGGCTATTTTCTGGATTCTATAACAGAAACGGACATTCATCAGTTACGTGAACTTCGTGAGCTGTTGGAAATAGGAGCTTTTAAGTTGCTTAGCAATAAAATAACAAATGAACAGATAATCAGACTAACAAAGATATGCGATGATTTTAAGGCGATGGCGAATGAAGGATACGTGGCTGGGGCCTGTGAAGCAGATATGAAATTTCATGAAACATTGATAGAATTTACAGGTAACCAAAAATTAGTTTCAACCTATGCCTCAAGTCATATCCCATTATTCCATAAAATATCAGATAAGACAAATGATTATCTAGAAAATCATGAAACAATCGATACTGAACACCGACAATTAATTGAAGCTATTGTTAACAAAAATCTGCACCTTTTCGAGATAATATTAAACAAACATCTCTCCAGGGGAGAAAAAGCGCTTCTTTATCAACACCTCTTTTATTGACCTGGATCATTTACAATTAATCTTTTAAGGCTTTATGTTTTTTGAGCAACTCCTAGATGGCTCGATGTCGCCAAGTTATGGTGTATGTAGCCCATGCCGGAACAGAATACAAACCCCAATGAATTAAGATGCCTGGTTTTGCATTGCTATGTGATGGCGGTACAGGTCCGGCAGCCAGCGATTGTTGAAAGAATATTTATTGGGCAAAGCAAACAGGCAGCAAACAAAAGCATGCATTAATAAGAGAGAGTAAGGGCTTATACATTTTGTCAAAGTTTTAAAAACCACTCATACACTCACAGGCAATAGAAAGAATCTATTACAAAATCATTTTAAAAAGAAAGCAACCTGCTGTCATAGCGTTGCTTCCCGGTGCATAATGCTTTTCGGTGGTATATCATTCAAGCCACTTCATAAAAGGCCTATAGTTGTCTAATCCAAATGTTGCGGAAACTTAATGGTTCACTCGGATCTCCATGATCCTGCAACTTTATAGGGCCTTTTCCATGAAATCGATATTTTGGCAAACCTATATTTGGTGTATTGCCCGTGATGGTTGTATTGTTTTGCACTAATACGCCATTTATAAGCACGGTTACACGTGCCGGTAAAAACAGCGTACTGTCTTCCTTAAAACGTGGCGCTGTATAAATTACATCATACACGTTCCAATCGCCTGGAGGACGCAACGCATTTTTAAGCGGTGCTGTTTGTTTGTAGATACTCCCTGCCTGGCCATTTACATAAGTCTTGTTGTTATAATTATCCAATACCTGGAGTTCATAAACACCTTGCAGAAAAATACCGCTGTTGCCTCTTGCCTGGCCAGAGCCTGTTATGTTTGCGGGAGCAGACCATTCTATATGCAGTTGAAAATCACTAAACTCCTGCACGGTACTGATGTCGCCTGTGCCTTTTTTTTACGGTAAATGCCCCATTATTTACATCCCATTTGGCTGCACCTCCATCCTTACCTTTCCATTTAGAAAGATCCTTTCCATCAAATAAAACAATAGCATCTGAAGGGGCGATAATAAAAGAACTAGCTGCCGGTTTGCCTGGCGTAACTACGGCTGGTACTGGCTCATAAAACTCTGTCATACCCGGCTTCATTTCATCACCAGAGGACTGCGCGTGTGCCCTGTTGAACATGAAAAGAAATGAGGACCATAATAATGATGTTGTAATTAGAAAAAATCTGTGCTTTTTCATTATACTTGTTTTATACTAATATTTATTAGGTTAGTAATTTAAACCTGATAAAGATACTGAAGCTACATGTAGATAGTTTGAATTGAAGATTAATACCGTAATTTTTTTAGATATGAAATGCTATCCTGAACGCAGCTCATGGGGTTTGCTGTCTTGTCTATCTCTACAATATAATGTTTGACATTTGTTTTCTTCGCTTGTGCAAAAATTTTTTTAAAATCGATGCTGCCGTATCCTGGACATGTAAAGGATTTTTCAGGTGTTTTATCCATGTCTTTTACATGAAACAGTTCAAAGCGGTCAGGATAATTTTTTAATAAGCGAATAGGATCTCCGCCACCCTTGGTTACCCAATATAGATCAAGCAGCATTACTACTTTGGCAGGATCTGTTTCTTTCAAAAGAACTTCATATCCCCACTCATAGCCCTGTACCGGAACAAATTCTTTATCATGATTGTGCATAGCCAGGCGAAGGCCCTTTTTATTACACAACTCACCGAGGTTGTTCAGGTCTTCTGCAGCTTTTTTAAAATCATCTAATTTTTTATTTTCTCCGGAATCCATCCACGGCCAATAACAAACAAGGTATTGCTTTTGAAAGAAATGTGCTTCCTCAACCATCTTATTGAATACGGCCTCTTTTTTCATCGGTGCCATAGCGTCGCCAGATGCCAATGGCTTTAATCCCACTTCTTTTAAAAACTGCTTAAAAGAGGCTGCACTTTCTCCATAGTAATTTCCAAATTCCAAATGTGTGTAGCCCATTGCAGCTACTTTTCGCAAAGTGCCTTCCCAATCAGCCTTTAACTCTTTTCGTAAAACACCTAAAATCAAACCTATTTCTTTCAATTGCCTGCTTGCATCTTCGGCTTCCAATAAGTTATTGCCAGCAAGTAATCCAATACTTGCAAGCATCGTCTGCTCAACGAAAGCTCTACGTGATACATTTGATTTCATATTATCTCTTATTTTAGGAAGCATCCATGAATTTGAATAATAAAAATATCACCTTTATGGTTAATGTTCGTTAATCTTAATGCACCAACGACGCCCATTGCAAGATAAGCCGTCAATGACGCATCACTTACAAATGGTGGTCCGTCCGGTACAATTTTATCGGCATCTACTGTTGTGCCAACATCCCAAATATCAAACCCGCCCATTCCCTTCAGCCTGGCTTGTTCCATTTCCAGGGTTATTTGCGACAGGCTGAGATTGCCATTGACCCACGGCCACAAGACATTGGGCTTTGATATAATCGGCGGATTTATAAAACCAGCAACTAGGTTTTTTTTGTTTGAGTAACAGGTCTGTTGCGCAAAAGCAATAAATACCAATGTTGAAACAGATAAAAATATAAGTATGATTCTTTCTTTCATTGCATTACTGGTAAAATTCTTTATTAGATAATAGATCCGGGCTTTTTGAATAACGTCTTTTCAAAAGGGCAACAGGCTCTTCTGTACCGTTTAATGCCAACTATTAAAGTTTGCTCATAGACTTTGTTGTAGAGAAAAGTTATAAGGCCTGCAAATGTAAAAACCTGAAGCATACATTTCAACATAAAGGAGTGATCGTTTAAAGTTATAAAACAGAGTATTTAAAACTAAGGTATCCTTAAGTTGCCACTATGCTGCTCCTTACTGGTTTTGCAGGCGTAATTATAAGTGTGTACTCATATCCATTAGTCTGACCCCCGGAAGATTTGGAATACTTCAACAAAGCAACTGCGGTGCTAAGTGAAATGTATAATTGCGAAGATCAGTGTAATGGTTATGTTATTTGATTTTGAGAGGGACGGGTTATAAAAAAAGTACGGCGATATTGAGCTTTCTTTTAGTCTTCTTCTTTAATCTAATGATGCTTAATACAAACATGAAATAGCTGCTATGCATGGTAATGGAAAGATTAGAGAACGGCAGATGCGCTGTTGACTCTGCCAGTTTCATCAATGCAAAACAAAACCGGTACTAAACAAGTAACACAAAGATTTCTCATCATATAAAAACAACAGCTATGTTAACAGAACCAACAAGCTGCGTTAAATGGATTAACGGACACTATTTTCACCGTTTAGTTTTGTAGCTCACTAGCAATAAATACAGCACCTAACCGGCCTGTTTTTTTACCACCTTTTCGTAAAAAAATGCCTTTTTTGCTTTGCGGGTTTCATTGCCTTTAACACTTACAGAGTTCTTCGGGTTGCCCTTGATTTCTACAAAAATATTAGTGCCTGCCGGAGCAATCGAGTTGCGAATAATTCCATCAGTTGCATCATCCAAAACAATAGCTGCGTCTTCTCCATTTTTCAATCCTTGCCTTCCAGAAAAGGAATCAATTACAAAATCAGTCACGTTCTTTAACACTAATGCGCTTTGCCATTTGGGCTCGGCTTCGTCGGCCCACTTAACGGAAAAATCACGTACCTTAAGCCCTTCGACACCTTGAACATGAAGTGCGTGGGTTGATCGTTTATCTTTTGAGTCTTCAGGCAGCATAAACACCTGCACGTTTGAAAAAGTAATGTTTTGGAGCGGTTGGTCCGGGTGTCCTTTTATGGTGCCTGTGCCTCTTACATGCGCAATAACATTTTCAATGAGGATATCTTTAATCATTCCCAGGGAGGATGCGTCAGTTCTTTTTCTTAAAATAAACTTACATATTTCGGCATCGCCCCACCAGTTCCAA
Organism: Chitinophagaceae bacterium; assembly: GCA_039921525.1. GTDB lineage: Bacteria > Bacteroidota > Bacteroidia > Chitinophagales > Chitinophagaceae > JADCRZ01. The sequence continues at coordinate 4,875 of JBDSBP010000572.1, forward strand.
TGACGGCGGTTAGTTTCGATTGTAAGGTTGCTGAATATGACGTTGCTGACCGTTGCACCATCCTGCACGTTTATGCCAAACCCTTTATTTGAATTGCGTATTACGCAGTTATTAAATACCACGTGCTTAATATCAGCATGGGTTTCGGTGCCGATCATCAGCGGTGTAGACGAAGACGATAAGATGCAATTGGTAACGGTAATGTTTTCGCTCGGGTTGGCCTTCTTCCCGTTACGGGGAATTGTTTTTATAACGATGCTGTCATCCGCTGTTACAATTACCGAGTCTGAAATGGTAACATTACTTGTTGAGACAATATCAATACCATCTGAGTTGACACCTTTTTCAAGATCAGAGTAGATTTGTACACTCCTGATAAACACCCTGTTACAATCATTTACACGCACAGCCCAAAATGGGGTGTTAATGATCGTAATATCGCTTAATGAAAAGTTAGTGCAGTTATTAATCACGAACATATAGGCATTTTGTGCAGAAGATTTGCGGTAATACCTGCGCATATCCATCCCTGCTGCTTTGGCTATTTCGACCTCCTTAACTATCTCCGGGTCTAGACCCCGCATTTCTGCATAGTCGTATTGGGCCAGGCCATCAAGCGTGCCACGACCTGTTACGGAGATATTCTTAGCATCTTCCGCATAAAGCATTGTTGGAGCTTCCCCGAAATAGTCCTGCTTCAACTGACTTAAAAACAACGTTGCGCCTGCTTCGATATTCAGCGTTACATTATCCTTTAACTGTATGGTTCCAACAGTATATTCACCGGGTGGTACATTCACAGTTCCGCCTCCTCTGGCAGCCGCTGCTTCAAGAGCATCGCGGAATGCCTTGGTAGCATTATCAGTGCGTTTACCCGAAGCGCCAAATTTTTTTATATCAATAGGGTCTGTACTGTCTGCTTTACTTACTTGTGCGTTCACCGGCATTGAAGAACCGGCTAACAGGCAGGTTCCCAAAAGAGCCCCGCCACGGGCTATCATGGAACGGCGAGTTGTTACTTGTTGCTGTTCGTCAGTCATGCTTATTAGATTTAATTATTAATATGGAACCGGCTGAAGTTGGTATCAGTAAGAAATAGTGCACTGCTTTTAAAACTTGTAAACTACTGTTTCTTACGTAATCGAAATAACACCACATCGTGAGGAGCTATTTTAGCAATATATTTTTTATGTGCCAGCTTTTCCAACCCGTAGGTGGCGTTGCGGCAAGGCCTTCAAACTTTTGTGCCTTTGCATTTAGTGTTGTGTAAACAAGCAATGGCTACTAACATCTTAAATGCTGATCTGTGCATTAATATGTAAAATTGAATTTGAAATTATTGATACGTAATTGCAATTCTTTGCACAGATGGTAGTGGCAGTTCGAAGTCTACATACCTGGAATTCTCAATGGTTGATGACTTATAAAGCAGTGATTTATTTCCTGCTGTAACTGCTGCCACAGACGATGCATTTTGCGGTAATAATACATGGCCTTTCAAATGATTGCCACTACCGGTGACGTATAGTTCGATAAGCTTTGCGGCGTTGTTATTTTTATATTGATAGGCAATATACCCATTAGATGCCGGAAGATTAATGGTGACGTTTACTGAATCCACAGATGCCGATGGCCATCTTGGTGATATGGTTACTTCATTAAACGCAAGACCTTCATTTTTCACTCCCGCCAATCCTTCTACCAAAGCAGCCATTCCATTGGCAGCAGCCCAGTTATCAGGACCACCAAAGGACTCACCTGTAGGTGCAATGTAAAAAGGTTTATCCGCAAGCGTAAGACCTAACAACGCATAAATGCCTCCCTCCAGTGGCGCATTGAAACGCAGCTTACTGATTTTCTTTTCAGGAAATGGATTGTCAAGTACAGTCCAGCAAACGCCCACTTTTGTTGACTTAAGATTTGGACCAAACCAGGCAACACCTGAGCGTTCTGTTTTTAAAGCAGTGAACCACCAATTCGCAACGTGCTTATTTTTCATGAGGTATTGAGAAACATGGCTTCCCTCGGCATATTCGAATGTAATAGCTCCCGCCACATTACTTGGCACATTATCGGAAGAAGAATGAAGCAGGTAAACAGAGCCTGCTATCTCATTTATCGGCACAATAACCTCGGTTGGAAAACCTTCGGTAGTGGATAAGCCTATTACCGCTTTGCGATTGTTTTTATCGGGATCAATTATATTGTATTTTATATTCTGAAACATTTGCTCACCTACGGGCAGACCTCGCATATCATTACCGGATACCCTTAAACTATTATCAGATCTAACCGTATTCATCCATGTAAAAACCCCATCACCGCCCTTATCCCAGAGATCCATATTGGCAAATCCTGTTAAGTCAACTGTTTTAAAAACCGGTGCTGCCGGTGGCGGAGGTATGGAACCAGTATAAGAAAACCATATTTTATTGCTGTACTTTTTACCCATCGCAAGCAATCGGTCCAAAATGTCAGAACCATACATTTCAAAACCATTTTCATATGCACCTCTTGCAAGCTCTCCTATCGCATGGCCTGCAATACCACCGTTCATATACTGCCATTTTTCGTTGTGCGAACCGAAGC
>JBDSBP010000573.1:0-2459 GCA_039921525.1 Chitinophagaceae bacterium
AGAACTGGCAGAGCCTGATGGAACAGGCAACCTGCTTGGTGAAATGCTTCGTGTAAGCAAAGGTGCAGTTGCTAACGACAAGGCAAAAGCATGGAAGCCGAATGCATGGAATTCATTCAGGATACTAATGATGGGAAATGCGCCGCGAATTAAACTTTGGATAAACGGGCAATTGATGTGGGAAGTTGCCGAACCTGTAAATGATTTAATCGCCGGTGACACAGATGGTATGATAGGACTGCAGGTGCATTGGTCAGCAGTTTATTCTGCTGCCGCAGGGGCTTTCGATATGTCTGGATCATGGAGGCCGGGGTCTTTGTTACGCTTTCGGAACATCGCGATAAAAGTGTTAAATCAGGATAGTAAATAAGATCTTTTTATTGGGCCAATGATTTATTTTGGGATCATAGAATGTCGTTATTACCGTTTTTCCTTTGGAGAGTTGCGAATTGGAAATGACCTTTCTGGGCTTCCCCACAATTTTCGACCAGGTAAAATTTTCTGATTATATTCACTGAACTATTTTTAGTTTATTAGTCGGGTAGGTTTGAATAAACAACTTTGAATCAGTATGGCACAAAGCTGAGAGCTGATTTCAATTTCATTCAATATTTAAATGCTTTTTACATGTCAACCTCACGTCGTGAATTTTTAGTGAATACCACAAAACTGGTAGCGGGTACAAGTATATCTTTATCACCTCTTTTGTCAAAGGCTTCCATTAAAAAAACTTCACCAAGTGATAAACTGGTTGTTGCATTAATCGGATGCCGTAACATGGGTTTCGGCGATCTTCAGAATGCTTTGAAACAACCTGGCGTAGAATGCGGGGCACTTTGTGATATAGACGACGAAATTTTAACAAGACGTTCAGCAGATGTGGTGAAAATACAAGGCAAAGCTCCTATACAATATAAGGACTTCCGAAAATTGTTGGAAAACAAAGATATCGATGCGGTTATCATAGGTACTCCAGATCACTGGCATTGCCTTACGTTTATTGCTGCCTGTGAAGCCGGCAAAGATATCTACGTGGAAAAGCCGCTTGCTAACAGCATTGCAGAATGCGACCTGATGGTTAAGACCGCAAGAAAATACAACCGCGTAGTGCAGGTAGGTCAGCAGCAAAGAAGTGGTGTTCATTGGAAAAATGCGATGGAATATATGAACGCCGGGAAAATTGGTGACCTGCGTAAAGTGAATGTATGGGGCAATTTCAACTATGGCATTGGTCCAATGAAGGCACCTGATGAGGCCGTACCTGCCGGTGTTGATTTTGACATGTGGCTTGGCCCGGCGCCGCGACGATCGTTTAATAAAAACCGCTTTCATGGAAGCTGGCGCATGTTCTGGGACTACGGTGGAGGATTGGTAACCGACTGGGGAGTACATTTGATCGATATGGCACTCTGGGTTAAAGGAATTACACATCTGCCATTAGCAGTAACTGCCACCGGGGGAAATTTCGCTTACACCGATCATGCACATGAAACCTTCGATACAATGAGCGTAAGCTACCAAATGAACGATTATGTGATCAACTGGGAGAATACTGCCGGTGTAGAATCAGGGCCTTATGGGAAATCCTATGGACTCGCATTTATCGGAAATGATGCTACCCTTGTAATTAACAGGAGTGGCTGGGAGACTTTTCCTGAAATGCAAAATGGCAAAAATAAAGTAGACGCCATGCCCAAACAAAGCGGGGGCGAAAATCATGAACCGCATATGAAGAATTTTATAGAGTGTATTAAAACGCGCAAGGATCCAGCCTGCACCATCGAAAATGGAAGGCTGGTTGCTATGTATGCGCATATGGCAAATATTGCGTTAAGAACTAACTCACGCCTGCAGTGGAATGAAGCCGGAAAAAACTTTGGCAATAATGCGGCCGCAAATAAATTAATAACACCGGTTTACAGGAAGCCCTGGGCATTACCGAAAGTTTAGGAGACGATGACTTTTATTCGAATTCGAATGAATTAATTAACACGCAATTTTTGCTTATCTTTTTAAAAGCCGAAACTAGCGTTCTACTAACCCTCGGCAATGTAACGGCTTTTAAATGGGGCAAATCATTCAATACCTGTAAGCTTCCCCTATAACTTGTTAAATTAAAATCTAAAAACTCCATCTCTTTTACGTTTTTTAAGAAATCAATATTGGTAATTCGATGGGAGCTGCTAACAATAACTAACTCATTTTCCGTAATAGATAACTTTTTTAAATTTTTCAGATTAGAAAGATCAGGTACTTGTTTACATCCTTTTATGTATAACTCTTCCAGGTTTACCAAATCAGCTACAACTGAAAATTTGTTAACCTTCGAGCCAAATGAAATCTTTTTTAGTTTTTTTAATTTTCTCAATGGAGCCAACGTGGTTATCCTGCTATTGTCGCAATATAATTCTTCCAGGTTAATCAAATTTTCAATAGGTTTTAATGATTGCAACGCTATT
>JBDSBP010000574.1:0-1609 GCA_039921525.1 Chitinophagaceae bacterium
TGACAGGGTTTCTTTATCCGTCTCAAAGTTATATATTAGGTGGTACTACCGTTACCAATGGTATGGTTAGTTCGGGATCACCTAATCCGAATATAACCTGGGAAACAAGTGAAACGTATAATGCAGGGCTTGACCTTGACATGTGGGGACGACTTTTCGGTGTGACTGCAGATCTATTTTATCGTAAAAGGAGTGGTTTGCTTGCAACAAGAAGTCTGCAACTGCCAAGTACTTATGGTGATGTTCTTCCTGCAGAAAATCTGAATTCGGATCAGGCGAAGGGTTTTGAATTAGTTTTAAATCACAGTTCTCATATCAGTAAAATCAATTATAGTGTGTCTGCTAATTTTAATTATACGCAGACTCGCTGGAATCACGTGGAACAAAAAATTTTTACTTCAGACTATGATAGTTGGAGAAATAATCTGAACGGCCGCAACCAAAATATTTACTGGGGCTTAAATACTCTTGGCCAATTTCAGTCGCAGTCAGAAATTAATTCGTCTCCTATTCAGGATGGAAAACAAAATTCAACGTTAAGGCCGGGTGATCTCAAATATGAAGATTATAATAAGGATGGGGTGATTGATAATGATGACAGAAAAATTATTGGTAAAGGAGTTACACCTGAAATAACCTATGGGTTGTCAATTAATCTGAATTGGAAAAGATTTAGTATGATTATGAACTGGCAAGGCGCTGCTAACTATAACATATTGCAAGATACCTATTTAATTGAACCTTTTAACAATGGTATGAATGCCTATGCCTATTTCATGGACAGGTGGCGCCTTTCAGACCTGAAAGATCCTACCTCAGCATGGATTCCCGGTAAGTTTCCAAGTACGATCAATGCAGGCGCGGTTAATAATAAGCAAGTGGCTTCTACCTGGTTACAAAATTCCACTTATTTCAGGTTAAAGAGTTTTGCATTGAATTATACGCTAGACAGTAAATATCTCAGGAAGATTGGTTTGGAAAAGGTAGATATTTCATTGAGCGGGCAAAATCTATTGACCTTTACTGGCCTGGAGTACATTGATCCGGAAGCACCAAGCGGAAGATTGTCTTACTACCCTCAACAACTGACTTATAATGCCGGAATTAATGTAAGCTTTTAATTTTAATTATTATGAAAAATAGAATAGGATATATATTGATAGCAGTAGTTGTTCTCTCTGGTTGTATTAAGAATGTATTAGACAGGAAGCCGCTGAATCTTATTTCAGACAGCGATGTGTGGCAGTCAAAACAATTGGCGGAAGTATATTTAACGGCTTTATACGATGCCTTGCCTATTGGATTTACTACCAGTCCTGCAGGTTTTCAAACGTACTATACGGATGAATCCTCTTATCATGAAGAGACGACAGTAACCAAAGATCCTGGCAACCTGTCTCCCTTTTTGAATACTACTATGTACACCTGGATTAGGAGGGCCAATTATTTTTTACAACAAATTAAAACAAGCAGCATTGCGGAAACAGATAAAAAATCTTTAGCGGCAGAATGTCGTTTTATCAGGGCTTATTATTATTTCGACCTGGTAAAGAAATATGGAGGTATGCCAATCATCGCGCAGGTGCAAACATTTGAAGGCAGCAATCTT
>JBDSBP010000575.1:0-76807 GCA_039921525.1 Chitinophagaceae bacterium
CAGCGGAGAGTGAGGGATTCGAACCCTCGATACCTCGTAAGTCTAATTGAAGATTGAATCCCACCGCACAAAGCATTCCTCATTATGATAAATTCATATTAATTTACATTATTCCTCCTATTCCTCATATTCTGCATCTCTTCCCACATATCATCCGGGAAAATGTAAACTCTTTCTACTTCGATGCATTCAATGTTTATCATAGGTATATAATTTTGTTCTCCGTCTTCATCTTTTACTGTAAGAAATCCACCCTTTAAAAAATGCATGTTTTGAAAACTTTGTTCATCAATTCCCAGAAAATCGGAATTTGGATCTAGATCCTCATACACTAACGGTTCTGAATTATTTCGTAGTTGAATAATTAGCCTGGGAATTATTGTATCTTCTTCATCTTCAAATGTTACACCGAAATTATCTCTGTATGATGAAACTTCTGCTAGCTGGGTTATCACATCCCAACAGAACATAATTCTTTTAATAGATCTTATCTTAATAAATACCATCCTATCAGAAACAGAATAAAACGATAAAAATACATTATGAGATCCAATAAGATCACTTACATTTACAGTAAGCCATTTTTCCAGATCCTCCTTTACGTCTGCACTTATTTTATACAGAAGTATTTTACCATCCATCAGTTCAATTCGAAGCGTATGGACTTTAATATGATGCTCTAAATATTTTTTTAATGACATATAAAGTTTTTTATTGTGTTTTATTTTGCTTTGAACTCTTACCGTCTTCTTGTTTTTTGCTACTTAATTTCTCCTTAAGTATTTTCATATCCTCACTAACTTTCCTATCCAAAATCTTTGCATAGTGCTGCGTAGTTCTCAGGCTCCTATGACCTAACATTTTTGAGACCGACTCAATTGGAACGCCATTACTCAGAGTTACAGTCGTGGCAAAAGTATGACGCGCAATATGGCTGGTGAGATCTTTTTGAATACCACAAACGTCTGCGATTTCTTTCAAATAAGCATTCATTTTTTGGTTACTGTTAACGGGCAGTGCGAGGTCTTTATGGATGCATATTGCATCATCTTTATACTTTTCTAGAATTTCAACTGCTGTTGGCAAAAGTGGAACTCTCGATGGCTCTTTTGATTTTTGCCTACTGGTGAATATCCACTTTTCTCCGTCAATACCACTACATATCATACTTCTTCTTAACTTCTTTACGTCTATATAAGCTAACCCGGTAAAGCAGCAAAATATAAACACATCGCGGGTAACTTCTAGCCTTGTATTTGTAAAGGTTTTTAGCCACAAGCTTTCCAACTCCTCTTCAGTTAAAACTACCCTTGCAACTTCCTTAATTTTAATTTTATATTTGATAAAGGGATTGTTTGTTAGCCAACCATTTGCCAGGCAAATGCCAATAATCTTTTTAAAATTTTTGACATATTTGAATGTTGAATTATTATTACAGTTTCTCACTGATCTTAAATAAAAATCAAAAGCAGTAATAAATGAATGATCAATTTCCTTAATGTCTATGTCTTCAACATCATATTTCCATTTAAGAAAATTGCGCACATGCCTGAGAGCAGTATCATATCGTTTTACAGTTGCCGGTGCATATTCCTTTTCTACTAATGCTGCCAGTTGTTGATTATGATTCTTAAATACATCGACTAAAGAAATAATTTCTTTTTCATTTCCAAATAACTTTTTCTTTAAATTTTGTGCAGTTAAAGGAGTTGCTTCTTCCATCAATTCACGGTGAGCATTGTAAACCTGCATTTCAATTGTTTTTAAATAGGCATTAATGGATCGTGCTTCTTCATTGGTTCCATTTGCTTTTTGAGCAATAGAGTTCCATTTTTTCGGCTCGATACGACATTTCGTTGCAAATTCAAATCTTCCCGAATCGACAGTAACCCTAACATAAACTGGAGCAGTACCATTTTCTAGGAGCTTTGCTTTTCTAACATAAAAGAGAATTCCAAATGACTTGTTCATACATAAAAATTTACTGGTTTATAAAAATAGTTGATAATACTATTCGAGTCAAGATGTTCATTAAATGAACAGGTTGACAACCAGCTCTTTACGGTGATTCTGGTGACCCATTGAGAATTTATCCCTTGGGTCACCAATAGGTCACCTTAATTTTGCGTTTAAATGATCGTTTTTGGAGACTCCCTAAAACAAAAAACGATAGTAATCAATAAGATTATAGCGTTTTAATGAGATTTGATAACCGAAGAGGTGGAGCTGGGGAGAGTCGAACTCCCGTCCAAACATATCCGCCAAAAGCTTTCTACATGCTTATTCCTGCATTGTTTGTCGGGAAACAGCCGGAGCAAGACAAACCAACTGTTTCCGTATCCGCTTTATTTTCACCTGGCCAGCACGGCGACCAACCAGGCTATCCCGTTTTCTTTTTGATTCATCGGAGGAGCTTGGCAACAGGCCAGCCCGCTTCCTCGGATATAATGTATGCTAATTCAATGAATTAGGCAGCCATGGCGTATGTATTTTCGCCTTTTGAGTTTTGAGTGTTCCAGATTAAAGTGCAGATCACTCAACGCACTGCATGCTTACACCTTCAAAGATCTATGCTGTCAAAACCAATACAGCCCCAATAGTTTAAAGTGTAAGGTTTAAAGTTTGAAACCTACACTAACGGGCAAAGCTACCAATAATTTAAATTTTGTGCTAATTATTGTAAGGTGAAAATAATTTTCTAATTATTCAGAATGCTGTAACGCTTTAGGCCTATCGCAAAACGCCAGCGGTGGATAAGTTGTGCTCATAAGCTTCGTTCGTATTATCAGGGCTTACATGAACTGACACATCACCAAACATCGAAATACTGTTAAAGAACTATTAATATCATTTTTCAACCCTCCTAACCAAATCCATTAGGAGCCATAAGGCATATAATTCTCCCATTTTTATGTAGTTTCATCTTTCAATGGAAAAATCAATACCTCTATCTGTTTACCAGGAAAGAATTACCGACCTTACGATCAATCGAAACCAGCTAAAGAAAAAAAGAAGCATCATCTCCTGGCTACGCTTCGTCGCCATCATCGTTATCATTGCCAGCTTCTATTACCTCAAACCCTATGGTTTGTTATATGCATTTGGTACTGCCATCTTTTTCACTGCCATTTTTTTGCGACTCATTATATTATCATCACGCAATAACGATAAGATCAGTAACCTCGACTTATTATTAACCATTAACCAGCAGGAGCTTGACATCGCCTCAGGAAAATACTATGATTTTCCTGGCGGAACCGAGCATCTTCCCGCTTTACACGATTACGCCCAGGATCTGGATATATTCGGAAGAGCTTCCCTATATCAGTATATAAATCGCACCACCTCTGAACAGGGCCATAAAACATTGGCATTATGGCTTCTCCGTCCTTCGTCCTCAACTGAAATTCTCGAAAGACAGGAGAGCGCAAAAGAACTAAATGCTCAGTACCAATGGCGACAACAATTGCATGCTTACGGATTGGCAAATAAAGTAACTACCAGCACTCAAACAAGAATTGATAACTGGCTTAAAGAAGATAGCCGGTTTGCAGCAGCACATTGGAAATGGATTCGGTATATCTTTCCTGCCATCATACTTTCAGCCCTGGTGTGCATGCTTATTGGCCTGCTTCCATCTGAATTATTCTGGGGAGCGTTTTTTATTTTCCTCGTAATTGCACTTTCTATAAGTAGAAGGGTGGTGCCCGTTTATCTTCAATTGGACAAGATAGTAAAACAGGCAGAAACATTGTCTAATAGCCTTGCCTGGATTGAACAACAACCATTTCAAACACCGTTGCTTAAAAAACTCCAGGCGAAATATAAAATCGGTTCTACGTATTCATCAAAGGAAGTAGTTGCACTTAAAGAGATCCTCGCCCGGTTTGACCTGCGCCTGAATCCTATTCTTTTTATATTTTTGAATACACTCTTATTCTGGGATCTCCAGCAGGTTCTGCAATTGGAAAAATGGAAAGAAAGAAACTCGAAGAATGTTCAATCTTGGTTTAGTACATTAGGCATGCTTGAAGCATTAAGTTCCATCGCTACGATCTTTTTTAATCATCCTGATTGGACCTTCCCTGTCATAGATGAGAAGGATGGCAGTTTTATTGCTGATGAACTTGGTCATCCTTTGATCCCCGCCAGCAAACGTGTTTGCAGTTCCTTTGCAACTAGGGGCAGCGCTAAACTGGCGCTGATCACGGGTTCTAACATGGCCGGCAAAAGTACTTTTCTAAGAAGCGTAGGCGTAAATATTGTTCTCGCAATGATGGGGGCACCGGTATGCGCAAAAAATTTCACGGTATCGAATATGCGCGTTATCAGTAGCATGCGAATAGCAGATAACCTGGAAGAAAATACTTCCACTTTTTATGCAGAACTTAAAAAATTGAAATACATAATTGAAGCGGTTAATAACCAGGAAAAAGTATTTCTTCTGCTGGATGAAATCTTACGAGGCACCAACTCCCTCGACCGCCAGCAGGGTTCCAAAGCACTGATCAGGCAATTGATCCGCCATAAAGCGGTAGGCATGCTCGCCACACACGACCTGGACCTGGCCAACCTGGTGGAAGAATATCCCACCAATATTCACAACTATCATTTCGACGTACAGGTAGACAATGAAGAATTGTATTTTGATTATAAACTAAAAGAAGGCGTTTGCCAAAGCTTAAACGCTTCTATACTGATGAAGAAGATAGGGATTGAATTGTGAGTGGCTATCAGCCGTCAGCTGTCAGCAATCGGCTTTCAGCTAGATCAACAGGTTTGAAAGCTTCATCCATTTTAAATTGAAGTAAATCTTCTCTCTTACTTACATGTTTAAACTAAAAGAAGTTTATCCACAACAGGTACAAACTGAAAGCTGACAGCTGATAGCCGCTACTTGAACAACCTGAAAATATCCAGCCCCAACGCATACGCCGTCAGTCCCAAAAGTAAAATCATTCCTGCCATCTGCGCGTACTCTATAAATTTATCACTGGGTTTGCGGCCGCTGATCATTTCATAAAGTGTGAATAAAGCATGACCACCATCCAACGCCGGGATCGGCAGGATATTCATCAAGGCCAACACCAGGGAAAAGAAAGCGGTTAACCCCCAAAAAGTTTCCCAATCCCATTGTGGAGGAAACATGTTTCCAATGCTTATCACACTGCCCAGCGACTCAGAAGTCTTTACTTTTTTTGAGAAGATTAATTTCAGTTGCAGCCAGTATTCTTGTAACGTTTGAATGCTTTTATCGAACCCAGCAGGTATAGCCTCTAGAAATGTGTAATGAATGGTTTTAATGTTTACAGGGGTGTCTTTTATAATAGGAAGAATACCAAGCGTTCCTTCATTTGATATAAGTGCTTTCTTACTCAGCGTATCGTTTCCCCTAACCACCGTCATAGCAACTTCCTTGTTTTTGTTCCTGGGCACTTCTCGCTGGAAACTACTATAAAATTTGGTATCTGTACCGTTAAAGGAAACGATCTTGTCATTTTTCACCAGCCCGGCTTTGTCTGCCGGTGAACCTTTTACAACAGAATCTATGCCTTCAAATGGAAATCGAACCGAAATAAACCGGATCGCTTTATAACGGATCAGGTTACCCGCAAAATCATCCGGAATAGGGATATCTAACTTTTGACCATCTCTGTCTACCTGGAATGATTTGGCATTTTTTAAAATTACTTCCAGAGGTATCCTTCTAAATTTTTCTACGTATTTTCCATCTACACTTAATATCTGGTCACCATCTCTCAAGCCGATGCTTTGTGCCAGCGAGTCAGTAGCAATACCGTATTTTAATTGATTGGTTGGTTCATAAGAATCTCCGTAGTACCATAAGATCATCGCATAAATAAAGAAGCCAAGTACCAGATTCACAAAAACACCCCCCACCATAATGATCAACCGCTGCCAGGCTGGTTTACTCCTGAACTCGTAAGGCTGAGGCGGCAATTTCATCGCGTCCTTATCCATGCTTTCATCTATCATTCCTGATATCTTCACATAACCACCAAAGGGTATCCAGCCAAGGCCATATTCTGTTTCACCAATCTTTTTTTTCGCCAGGGAAAACCATGGGTTAAAGAAAAGATAAAACTTTTCTACCCTGCATTTAAAGAATTTCGCAGGTAAAAAATGCCCCATTTCATGTAACACTACAATAATCGAAAATGATAAAATGAACTCTGCGGCTTTAACACCTACTTCTGACCAATTGATTAATAATAACATCATAATTCCTGTTCCGTCAATCGACGCACTCGTATTTGGGTTAAAAATATCAGCTACCTATTATCAGAAAAAAAATCAACAACCATTTCAATGGTTCCAAATGCAAACAATAACAGCCATTCAGCCAAACTGTTCAGGCATCCCGGTAACAGTCACCAACCCGTTATCAAACTTAACAATTAACAATTAATAATTAACCATTATCCTTACATATGTATCAAAGAGGCGGCAAAGGTACGTGCCTCCCCATCGGTTTCAAAATATTCCTCCAGTGTCGGATTCTGAATGAAAGGCATTTTATCCATCGTTCTTTCCACCAAATCAGTCATATCCATAAAGCCGATTCTGTTACGTAAAAAAGCGAATACAGCTATCTCATTTGCAGCATTCAGAATACAAGGCAGGTTACCGCCTTTAAACAATGCAGTTGTTGCCAGCGTAAGGTTTCGGAATGTTTTAATATCAGGTTCCTCAAATGAAAGTGTATTGGGCTTTTTGAAATCGTACCGGGGGAATTTATTGGGGACGCGATGCGGATAGGCTAATGCATACTGGATCGGCAATTTCATATCCGGCAAACCCATCTGCGACTTGATGCTTCCATCTTCAAACATCACCATACTATGTATAATGCTCTGAGGATGAATAACCACCTGAACCTGCGCTGGTTCAAGGTTAAATAGCCATTTGGCCTCGATCATCTCCAATCCCTTGTTCATTAACGTGGCAGAATCTATTGTAACTTTTGCCCCCATCGCCCAGTTGGGATGCTGCAGGGCATGGTCTCGCTTCACATTTACCAGGAAGTTGGGTTTCTTTCCCAGGAACGGACCACCGGATGCTGTCAGAATAACTTTTTCAATCCGGTTCCTGCTTTCCCCGATCATGCACTGAAATATGGCGGAATGTTCAGAATCCACCGGGATGATCGGTACGCGGTTCTCTACAGCTTTTGCCATCACGGCCGCCCCGGCCACTACCAAGGTTTCTTTATTCGCTAATGCAATGATCTTATTAATTTCTATTGCCTTCAGCGTAGGTCTCAAACCGGCAAATCCAACAATTGCTGCCAGCATAAGATCGTAACAATCAATTGCAGCCACATCTTCCAATGCTTTTTCACCGGCAAAAACCTTGGTATCGATGGAAGACAGCGCTTCCTTCACTTTAAGATATTTTTTCTCATCTCCAATTACAACAATGTTCGGCTTGAATTTCAGTGCTTGTTGCACCAGCAATTCATCATTTCCCTGGGCGGTTAAAATTTCTGCAGAAAACTTATCCGGATTAGCCGCTATTACCTGCAATGCCTGCGTTCCAATAGAACCCGTTGACCCGAATACAGCTATGCGTTTGAGATGGTTAGAACCCGTCATGTACGAAATAAATTTAATGTGCCGAACTTTAGAATATCTATTAAACATCGTTGCGTCGCACTCTTGTACGGTAGTACTCCACGCAACGCTTTACAGATCATTACTATCGCTATGTGAACAGGACAATAGGTTTGCAAAGAAATATCAAGCATCTGCACACCATTATTACTCTCTTCCCCAGCGTAAAATCACAAACAAGTTTGCAATTTAGCTTAATAATTGGTCTAAAGCACTATGCACCTTGCTAAAATTAAACCGATCCACAACGGCCTGCATCATGCGGGAGATTTGATCGTTTTGTAAATTTCCAATTGACCCTTCATGCGTATGATTAACACTAATAGAATAGGTGAAATCCCCATTTTCTATATCCTGACCTATTTTTTTATAAGCATCTCTGAAGGGTACACCCTGGACTACCATTTTATTAACTTCTTCCACGCTAAAAAGAAATTTATATTTATCATCCTGTAGTATATCCTTTTTTACTTCAATATTAGTTAACATCAGTATGGCCATCCTGATACAAGATTGCATGTTCTCAAATGCAGGTATCAAATGCTCCTTTAAAAGCTGCAGATCCCGTTGATAGCCAGAGGGAAGGTTGGTAGTCATCAACATAATCTCGTTTGGAAGTGCCTGCAGGCGATTGCAATGAGCACGTATCAATTCAAAAACATCCGGGTTTTTTTTATGGGGCATTATGCTGCTGCCCGTGGTCAGCTCGTCGGGAAAAGATATGAAAGAAAAATTCTGATTAAGGTATAAACAGGCATCCATACTAAGTCGCGAGAGTGTGGCGGCAATATTGGCAATCGCCGATGTTACAATTCTTTCCGATTTGCCTCTTCCCATCTGCGCATATACCACATTATAATTGAGATCGTCAAAGCCCAATAATTCCGTAGTCATTCTGCGATTGATAGGAAAGGAAGAGCCATAACCCGCTGCCGAACCTAACGGATTTTTATTCACCACTTCCCATGCCGCATACAATGTTACACAATCATCCACCAGGCTTTCGGCATACGCACCAAACCACAATCCAAAAGATGACGGCATAGCTAGTTGCAAATGTGTATAACCGGGAAACAAGTGGTGCTTGTATTTTTCGCTCTGGTTTATCAACAGGATGAATAATTCCTTTGCAGATTCTACCAGGTGTTCAATTTCAAACCGCAGGTATAATTTTAAGTCCACCAGCACCTGGTCATTCCGCGATCTTGCACTGTGAATCTTTTTCCCGGTATCTCCTAACTTCTGAGTTAGCAAGAACTCTACCTGCGAATGCACATCCTCCACACCTTCTTCTAAAGTGAATTCTCCTTTTTCTACCTGACGGTAAATTTCTTTTAAAGCAGCTTGCAATAATGCCAATTCTTCTGTAGTCAGCAACCCAACAGATTCAAGCATTTGAATATGAGCAAGTGAACCCAACACATCAAAAGGTGCGAGATGAATATCCAACTCACGGTCTTTACCTACGGTAAACTTCTCTACCTCATAAAGCGAGGCTTTATCTTTTTGCCAGATTTTCATAATTCGTTTAATTGCCTAATGAAGATTTAATATCGTTTAAAGAGAATATCGTCTCTTTGTGTTTCTTCGTGCCCCTGGTACCTTAATGGCTTAAATAGCCAGAACCTAGATTACCTTTTCCAACATCCCTATATACGTCTCGATACCCTGCCTGATTTCGTGAAGATAAATATATTCATCGGCAGTATGACTTCTTGCACTATCACCCGGTCCGCATTTTAATGATGGCGCGGGAATAAGTGCCTGGTCTGAAGTGGTAGGAGATCCAAATGTTTTTTTACCCAAACTGATTCCCGCCTTAACAAGTGGATGGGCCTCATCAATTTTAGAGGCACGCATCCGCAAACTCCTTGGCTTAATATCGGCACTTACATGCTGTTTGATGGTTTCCATTATTTCTTCATGTGTATAAGCATCTGTTACTCGGATATCCACTACAAATTGGCATTGTGCCGGCACAACATTATGCGCCTTATTTTCGGTATTTATAACCGTTACACTCATCTTAACCGGACCTAAAGAAACCGACACTTTAGGGAAAGTATAGTTTCGAAACCAGTTGATATCATCCAATGCTTTGTAAATGGCATTCTCTCCTTCCTCCCTTGCCGCATGCCCTGCTCTGCCATTTGAAATACAATCTAATACCAGTAACCCCTTTTCGGAAACGGCCAGGTTGGTTAAAGTAGGTTCACCAACAATGGCGCAATCAATCGCGGGCAAAAATGGTAAGATGGCTTCAATGCCGTTTTTCCCTGAAATTTCTTCTTCTGCTGTAGCAGCCAGTGCAAGGTTATACCTTAGATCGGCCCGGTCATTGAAATGCAAAAAAGCCAGTATCAGGCTTACGAGTGGCCCCCCGGCATCGTTACTTCCCAGCCCATAAAGCCTACCGTCTTCTATAACAGGTTGAAAAGGATCTCTTGTATACAGTGCATTGGGGTTAACCGTATCATGATGTGAATTCAACAATATGGTGGGTTTAACCGGATCAAAATATTTATTTATGCACCAGACATTATTCAGATGGCGCTTTGCAGATATATTGTTTTTCTTAAAAAATTCTTCCAGGATGATAGCAGTTTTATCTTCTTCGCGACTGAATGAAGGCGTAGCGATGAGTTCTTTCAATAGTTCAACAGCGGTGTTATAATTTTTTTCGATGCTCATTAATTAAATGAATGCTCTTAAAAGAATGTTTAAAAAACGTTGGATCCGCAACTGATTGTAGTTTAAACGTTGAACGTTAAACTATCAAAGTTCCCTTTACATTGTCCGTAATATTTTGTAGCAAATCCCTGGCATCCCCAATAAGTACTTCTTTTACACCTGCGTTTATAGCGGCAAAAGCATTATCTATCTTGGGAAGAATTCCTTCAAACAATTTTTTCGCTCCCAGTAACTCAGCATAGATATCTTTTGTGATCAAAGTCAGGACTGAATTTTCATCCTCCACATTCTCCAATACGCCCGCTTTCTCAAAACAATATAATAGTCTAACATTATAAATTTTCGATAAAACGATAGCCAGGGATGAAGCAATGGTGTCTGCATTGGTATTAAGCATATGTCCCTTGCTGTCATGTGTTAAAGGAGCGACTATCGGAATTAAATTATTTTCCAGGAACAGTTGCCAAGGATCTATTGACAACGCCGCCTTGTTTACGTCACCAACAAAACCATAGTCAATATCCTTTACAGGCCTTTTACTGGCGGGTATTACGTTAGCATCAGCGCCCGTTAACCCGATGGCATTACAATTGTAACCCTGCAGCAACGCAACGATCTTTTTATTTACGAGGCCACCATAAACCATCGTTACCAGGTCGATGGTAAACGCGTCGGTGATCCTTCTGCCATTTATATAATTAGATGTAATTCCTAACTGATCCCCGATTTTGGTAGCAATCTTGCCCCCGCCATGCACTAAAATTTTAGCTGCATTAATAGCGGCAAAATCCATGAGAAATGATTGCAGGAATGAATCATTATCAATTACATTCCCTCCAATTTTTATGATAAATAATTGTTTCATTTGAAAGTAAGTTCACCCATTCGGTGAAGGCATTCGTAATTCGTAATTAATAATTAGTAATTAAAGTGAGCGAAGTATTTCTGCCAGCACCGCCTGGGCGGCCCACGCCCGGTTACCTGCCTGTTGTGTAACCAGGCTATTCTTGCTATCCAGTACTTCATCACTCAGTTCCACGTTTCTTCTTACCGGCAGGCAGTGCATTACCCGGGCGTTGTTTGTTAATTTAATTTTTTCTTCCGTTAACATCCATTCGGGGTCGGTAGTATATATCTTGCCGTAATCGTTGTAGGTGCTCCAGTTCTTTACATAAACATAATCGGCATCCATCAACGCTGCATCCTGATCGTGGGTAATTGTTGCACCCTTGGTAAATTTTTCAGACAGTTCATATTCTTCCGGGTGTGTTATCACGAAATCAGATTCTCCCCATGCATTGATCCATTGCGCAAATGAGTTGGCCACGCACTGTGGCAGCGGTTTCACATGCGGTGCCCAGGAGAGTACAATTTTGGGCTTCCGCTTTACTGCGAAGGTTTCTTTGATTGTAATAATATCTGTCAGGCTTTGTAACGGATGCAGTGTAGCGCTTTCCAGGCTTACTATAGGAACACCGGCAAATTGCAGGAAGGAATTCATCACCATTTCACTATAATCGTCTTCCCTGTTTTTTAGGGAGGGAAAAGTTCGGATGCAGAGTATATCAAAGTATTGACCCAGTACCGGCGCAGCATCTTTAACATGTTACACCGTATTACCACTCATGATTGCGCCTTCTTCAAACTCAAGGGCCCAACCTTCCTTATCAATATTAAACACAATGGTTTCCATTCCAAGATTCCTGGAAGCCACCTGTGTGCTTAAACGGGTACGCAAAGAAGGATTGAGAAATAATAACCCGATACGTTTATCACCGCCCAGCATTCTGTCTGAAAAAGGATCACTCTTATAAGCCAGGGCTTTTTCAACCAGTGCATCTATATTATCAATGTCGTTAACCGAAATGAAATTTTTCAATGGCGGAAGTTAATTGTTAATGGTTAATGATTAATGGTTAATGGTTAATGATTAATTGATTAACGGTTCGTATTATTATCTGTCTTGATTCATAAAAATATTATTCTCTTCACTTTAATCATTAAAGATTAATTGTCGTATAGCATTTAATAGGCAACACTTTTTTAGCATGTATTTGATCATTTGGAATATGTTTATTTTCTTTTAAATGCTCTCCCCCTTGCGGATTTGGGTGAATTAAAGAAAATAAATATACACGCGAACAGAGGCGAAAAAGTATTACCTATGTGCTACCATCTATCAATTAACAATTAACAATTAACCATTAACCATTAACAATTAACCATTAACCATTATACTTCAGCTCTTTCTCCAGTGCCTCTAAAAAAATATCGGCCTCTACTTTTGTAGTGTTCAGTGCCGGCAGCAAACGTATTACATTAGGTTTGGATTCACCCGTAAATATTTTATGCCTGAACAAAAGATTTTTCTTAACCTGTTTAAACTCATCAGGCAAATCAATGCCAATCATCAATCCCCTCCCTCTCACTTCCCTTATGTTTGGCAACTTCTTCAGTTCAGTCATTAAATAATTACCCGTTTCCAGGGCCTTTTGCATTAGCTTGTCCTGTTCAATTATTTCAAGGACAGCCAATGCGGCGGCACATGCGAGGTGATTGCCTCCAAAGGTAGTACCCAACATGTAATGTTTGGGCTGAATTTTAGGAGCAATGGAAATACCAGCTACCGGGAAACCATTACCCATTCCCTTTGCCATTGTATAAATATCCGCATTGATACCACTATAGTCGTGCGAATAGAATTTGCCACTTCTTCCATATCCACATTGTACGGAATCAGCAACAAATACTGTATTGTATAGATCACATAAATGACGGATCTTCCGCAAAAAAGAGTCAGTGGCCACATTTATACCACCCACACCCTGTATACCTTCTATAATAACAGCGGCAATTTCATATTGAGAAAACGCCTCTTCCAACGCTGCCTCATCATTAAACGGAAGAAATACTACATTATCAGTTTGATTAACCGGCGCCACCAGGGAAGGATTATCCGTTACCGCTACAGCCAGGGAAGTTCTTCCATGAAAAGCTTTGGTAAATGAAATAACCTTTTTCCTTCCATTATAAAAAGATGCAAGCTTCAAAGCATTTTCGGTGGCTTCGGCTCCTGAATTACATAAAAACAACTGGAAGTCTTCTTTCCCCGAAACAACTCCCAGTTTGTTCGCCAGCTCAACCTGTAGTGGAATATGAACGGAATTAGAATAAAACCCTACTTTATGAAGCTGATCTTCCAGGCGTTTAACATAATGCGGGTGTGTATGACCGATAGAGATAACGGCATGCCCGCCGTAAAGGTCTAAATATTTTTCTCCTTTTTCATCCCAAACATAAGAACCTTGAGCCTTCTCTATTGTGATGTCGTTGATGGGATATACGTCGAATAGTTTCATGTTAATTTGATTAGGTGTGAGATCAGGTAGGAGGTATGAGGTATGAGGGAAGGCTATTCAAAAATCAATGTCCGATCTTGAATATTTTCTCTTAAAAGAAGCCAGCCTTAAGCTTCAGTCCCTCTGTTTCCTGACGTCGGAACATCAGGTTCATATTCTGAACTGCCTGCCCGGAGGCTCCTTTTAATAAATTATCCATGGCAGAATGCACCACCAGTTTATTACCTGCTTTTTCTACCTGGATGATACACTTATTTGTATTAACTACTTGTTTCAAAAATATAGGATCCTTACTCACGATAGTGAACGGGTGATCTTTATAATACTCTTCAAATAATACCATGAGCTCTTCTTTGCCCAGGTCACAATCCAACTGTGAACTTATAAAAATACCCCGCGTAAAATCACCTCTCCATGGAACGAAATTGATTTGTATATCGGTACCTGGTTGTAAATGCAACAATGATTCTCCTATTTCGTGAAGATGCTGATGGGTCAGCGTTTTATAAGCCTGGATATTATTAGACCTCCATGAAAAATGAGAGGTAGCGCTAAGGCTTTGTCCGGCACCGGTGGAACCCGTGATGCCGGTGGTATACACTTCTTTTAGTAAACCAGCTTTAGCAATTGGCAACAAACCCAATTGTATGGAAGTTGCAAAACAACCCGGGTTTGCAATATTATGAGCCGATATTATCTGCTCCTTATTTAATTCAGGCAGCCCGTAAATAAAATGGCGGTTCTTACATGCAGCGTCCTGGTGTA
Source organism: Chitinophagaceae bacterium (assembly GCA_039921525.1). GTDB lineage: Bacteria > Bacteroidota > Bacteroidia > Chitinophagales > Chitinophagaceae > JADCRZ01. Next base: position 14,450 of record JBDSBP010000575.1, read on the forward strand.
AACGAAAATCCTGGGAAAGATCGATGATTTTTGTACGTTCATTAATAGTATTCGCTTCAAGGAATTTTTTAGCATCCCCATGCCCTACACATAAGAATAAAACATCCACATCATCCTGGAGATCCGATACAAATTGCAGCTCTGTATCACCTAACAAATCCTGGTGAACGAAAGAAATGGGTTTGCCTGCATTGCTGCTACTGAGAACAAAGCTGATAGTAACATCAGGATGGTTTAATAATATCCTTATCAATTCGCCCCCGGTATATCCGGCGCCGCCAACTATGCCTGCTTTTATTATACTCATTGCAAATAATTCTTTGTACGGAACCCCTGGAAGCTAGTCAATCATTGAAGTCAAAAATTGAATGTAAATATTTACAGGTTCTCCCGCGGCTATCAAAAATTGTAATATGTGGCTTTCATTGGCAGCATTAATATTATAAGTGCTTATTCATTACTTGCCTTCACCTGGTGGTAGATCATTGTCTGGTTGCCAAATATTTTGGTGAATCCTCGCACATCCTCACCACTCCATCCATTATTCATTTCACCGTATTTGCCAAACTTACTGTTCATAAGGTCGAAGCTGGATTCTATTCCAATTATTTGGAAATGGTAAGGAAATAATTTAACGAATACATCCCCTGTAACATTCTGTTGGGAATTGGTAAGAAAGGCTTCTATATCTCTCATTACAGGATCCATAATCTGGCCTTCATGTAACCAGTTGCCGTAAAACAGGGCCAGCTGATCTTTCCAATTCAATTGCCATTTTGTTAAAACATGTTTTTCTAATGCATGATGCGCTTTCAGGATCACCATGGGTGCCGCTGCTTCAAACCCTACACGTCCCTTAATGCCAATGATGGTATCGCCTACGTGAATGTCTCTTCCTATTCCAAAAGCACCTGCTATGGACTGCAAAGCCCGAATGGCTTCTACAGGATGTTTATAGGTTTGATCGTTGATGGCTTTTAATTCCCCCTTATCAAATGCCAGCTTTACTTCTTCCGGTATCGTCTTCGTTACCTGCGTAGGCCATGCTTCTTCAGGCAGCATTCCTTTGGAGCTCAATGTTTCTTTACCTCCTACGCTTGTTCCCCACAATCCTTTATTAATGGAATACATCGATTTCTCAAAATTCATTTGCACTCCCTTCGAGGTTAAGTAAGCGATCTCTTCTTCCCGGCTCAACTTCTTATCACGGATAGGAGTAATGATTTCCACCCCGGGTATAAGGATATTAAAGATCATGTCGAAACGAACCTGGTCATTACCTGCGCCGGTACTGCCATGTGCCACAGCATCAGCATTCAGCTTCTTCACGTGCTCTGCTATAAACAATGCCTGGCTTAACCGCTCTGCACTAACACTTAACGGATAGGTATTATTTTTTAGTACATTTCCGTAGATAAGGTATTTGATGATCTTTTCGTAATAGCTTTCTACCGCATCCACCGTAGTATGGGTAGTAACTCCTAATTTATACGCGTGTTGTTCCGTATTTTTTAATTCTTCTTCACTAAAGCCCCCTGTGTTCACTATTACCGAATGCACTTCATAGCCCATTTCATCGGTCAGGTATTTAACGCAATAAGAAGTATCCAATCCTCCGCTAAACCCAACAACAACCTTTTTTGCTTTCACCATAATGTAAAGGATTATTTGTATGCCCGGTATTAAAAATTAAAAAAGTAATGTAAGACAGATTTCGGCCGACTCGCTCCTTTCGTCTGCTTCTTTAGAAAAAAACGTAGCAACCTGCTTTGTTTAATTTTCATGAACCTTTCATATATCTTGGAATTTTCTTTGAATTCCTGTGCAGTTTCCACGGGTTCATAATGATCAGCAGGGTCGTATAACATAGCAGTGCACATACAATTCTTCCTCTCCTTGCTCACGAGAATGTCGTAGTTCACACAACTCTTACAACCGGCCCAAAATTCATCATCGTCTGTAAGTTCAGAGTAAGTAACGGGCTCATAGCCCAGATCAGAATTTATTTTCATTACGGCGAGACCTGTGGTCAATCCGAAAATTTTTGCGTCTGGATATCTCTCTCGGGAGAGATCAAATATTCTTCTTTTAATCAGCTTGGCAATACCGCTTTTGCGATGGGCGGGAGAAACCACCAGTCCGCTGTTCGCCACAAACTGATCATGTCCCCAGGCTTCTATATAACAAAATCCTACCCATTCTCCATCCCTGGTAACTGCTATTACTGCTTTCCCTTCCTCCATTTTCTGTTCCAGGTAAGCAGGCGATCGCTTAGCTATTCCAGTACCTCTTGCTTTTGCGGAAGATTCCATTTCGCTAGTGATGGTGACAGAATAATGTTTATCGTTGGATGATGCCACCCTAACAATAATGTTTTGATGTTCCAATTTCTTAAAATTGAATAGATGAATAAAGAAGAAAGAAAGATAGGTGATCTTAAAAATTCAGGGGATTTTTTCACTGATAGGGGCAAGTTCTATTGCTCGTCCTATCAGCAACCACGTCGCGCTCGGGGGAGATTGGTACAGAAACCCTCACTATAAAACAAAATTCTTTCAGGGCCTGCCTGTAAGAATGTCGTATATGTTGACTTGTTTTCCAATTTTTTATCTTAAGTGTTTAATTGCTTAAACGTTTACCAATCTGCAAAAGTATATATTTTTATAATTATATTCCGGTAAAATATTTAATGCTATGTTAAGTTTGGGCTATCAGCCCTCTGCTATCAGCTTTCAGCTTCTACCACTTACGTATTATCTGCCTTTAATTAAATGTTTTCTTTCTGATTCACCAACCAAAATTCTTTTAACATAAATTTCAACGGTAGACGATAGCCGATAGCTGACAGCCGATAGCCGATAGCTACTTCTCCACAAACCTCATCAAATCATCTGCCACTACTCTATCATTACTCAATCGAGGAACTTTGTTCTGTCCTCCAAGCTTTCCAACGCTTTTCATGTAATCTATAAACCCACTTTTCCGCACCATCCTTATTTGAAGGGGTTGTAAAATATTACCGCCCACCAAATCGTCATAGTAAATATTTTTTTCACGAAGGTTGTTATCAACCTTTAACGCAAAGGCCCGTGCGTCAAGAGGTAATGTTTCAAATTCAACAAACCATTCATGGTAGCTCTTTTCATTATCCTGTGAAATCATGGGTGCCACAGTAAATTCGGTTATCCGTAAACCCTCCTCCTGGGCCGCTTTCATAAGGCTATATTCAACTTCTTCTCCAATAACATGTTCCCCAAAGGCGGAAATAAAATGTTTGATCCGTCCTGTTACCATCAAACGGTAAGGATTAATGGAAATAAACTTCACCGTATCACCTACATTATATGCCCACAATCCCGCATTGCTATTAATGATCAACGCATAATTCACACCTGGCTTTACATCCTTCAGCGAAAGCCGCGAAGGGTTGTCGTTAAAAATTTCAGCAGCAGGAACGAATTCAAAAAAGATTCCGCTATTGCTGTTCAACAACAGCCCTTCCCCATTTTGGGAATCCTGGAAAGCAAAGAAGCCTTCTGATGCCGGGTATGTTTCAATAGTAGCAACCCGTTTTCCAATGCTTTCGAACAGTTTTGCTTTATAGGGTTCAAAATTTACACCACCATGAACCAGTACGGAAAAATTAGGGAACAAGTCAATGATTTTTTTCCCACTAACTTTCATTAAACGGTCAAAATACATTTGCACCCAGGGCGGAATGCCACTGATAAGGGTCATATCTTTATTAAGGGTCTCTTCCACTATCTTATCCAGCTTGGTTTCCCAGTCATCAATGCAATTGGTTTCATAGCTGGGCATTTGATTGGTACGAAGGTATTTTGGTATGTGGTGATTAACAATGCCACTTAACCTTCCTGTTGGTATGCCCCCTACCCTTTCCAATTCTGGGGAGCCCGACAAAAAGATCATCTTACCATCGGCAAATTTATTGTTGCCGCTTTCAGCCATATAACATAATAAGGCATTGCGCGCGGTGTTAAGATGATTGGAAATAGAATCTTTGGTAATGGGAATATATTTTATTCCGCTTGTAGTGCCTGAAGTCTTTGCAAAATAAATAGGTTGGCCCTTCCAAAGTACATTATGCTTGCCTTCCTTTATCAGATTGATATAGGGTTTAAAACTCTCGTAGTCACGGATCTTTACAGCAGACTTATATTCATCATACGTTTTTACATCCTTATAATGATGGTCATTACCAAACGAGGTTTGAGACCCAACTTTCAGTAGCTCTTTAAATGTGGTTTCCTGATCTTCCACGGCAGTTAACATTCCCTTCCGAACCTGTTTGTAGATATACGAAGCGAAAGGCTTCGCAAAAAGTGATTTAAATTTCATAATAATCTATATACCATCAAAAGAAACAACAAACCTACATTAAAATGACGAATGAAAATTTACCAAAAAGGTAAGGGGATGAGGTACGGTTATACGCAAATACTTTTCATTTTTTAGACTATAACTACCAGAAAGCATCCTCTAATTCCAGCATAACAATCTTTTAAACCAGCAATTACAAATACCATTCTCCTTGTTTTATGCCCCTTTCTTCTCAAATCGGGCATTTATGCGTTCAAATAATTCATTAATTTTTAAAAATTCTATGAATTAGGGTTAAATATCCCTACCTTTGCCGTCCTAATTTTCAGAAGTTATGTTAGCAATTGTTAAAATCTCGGGAAAGCAATTCAGGGTTCAAAAAGACCAGAAATTATATATTCCCAAAGTTGAAGGTAATGCCGGTGACCTGTTAGAATTCCCCGATGTGTTACTTTTTCAAAACGAAAGTAATCTTTCAACAGCTGCCGATGTAAAGGCTGTTGTTAAAGCAGAAATCCTTAACCATGTTCAGGGTGATAAAGTAATCGCCTTTAAAATGAAAAGAAGAAAAGGTTTTCGTAAGAAGCATGGACATAGAACGCACTATACTCAAATCAGGATAAATGATATTGCGTAGTTTCTATAGTTTCTGTTTTAATAACATTTAGTACTCAGAATTTTTAAAAGTTTTAATATGGCTCACAAAAAAGGGGAAGGTAGTGTTAAGAATGGTCGTGACTCGCAAAGCAAACGACTTGGTGTAAAAATCTTTGGTGGTCAGGCTGCCATCGCAGGTAACATTATCATCCGTCAACGCGGAACAGTTTATCATCCCGGTAAAAATGTTGGTGTAGGAAAAGACTTCACATTATTTGCTTTAACTGATGGTGTGGTGGAATTCAAAAAAACGAAAGCAGACAAAACGCTCGTCTCCGTAAATGATGCAGCTGCCGCTACATAGAAAAAAAAAGAGAGACAAAAAAATTTTTTTTGATAGTTACGTATTAGTTTTTACTTTTACTACGTTAAATTCTTTTACTAACTATTAAATTCTAAAAAAATGGCCACTGCAAAAAAAGCTGCTCCTAAAAAAGCCGCACCGAAGAAAGCTGCTGCGAAAGCTGCTCCTAAAAAAGCCGCCGCTAAAAAAGCTGCTCCTAAAAAAGCTGCTAAGAAAGCCGCTCCTAAAAAGAAATAAAATTTCTTTAAGAACAGAAAATAATAAGTCCCGGTTTATCCCGGGACTTTTTCTTTTGTAGCCATAGTGGCTCTGCCACTGGCTTTCAGCTATCAGCTATCAGCTATCAGCTGTAAATTGTTGGCTGTATTAAATTGTTATTCAGATATCAACTACCAGGCTTGAAGCATAATATCCTACTATCATTCTTCCCGATTTTTTTCACTGACACCGAAGGTATTGCCCTGCACTGATAGCTAAAAGCTGATAGCTGATAGCTGAAGGCTGAAAGCTGAATTATACTTACTTTTGAAGCATCATCTCCACCAATAAACACTTACGTTAATGGACAATTATTTTATTGCCGATCAATTTTCTTTGCTTTCTAAAGTGTTGGATATCCACGGTGAAAATTCTTTTAAGTCAAAATCATACTCTATCGCGTCTTTTAATATTGAGAAATTACCGGTTCAACTTTCTGAAATTGAAAGAGAAAAAATCTTCTCTTATAAAGGTATCGGCGATACTATCGGCAAAAAGATTATTGAAATTTTGGATACCGGTGAGTTGACACAGCTAAAAGAACTTATTTTTAAAACACCCCCCGGAGTGATGGAGATGTTGGTAATAAAAGGTATCGGTCCCAAAAAAATTTCCACCATATGGAAGGAAATGGAGGTTGAATCGTTGGGTGAATTGTTGTATGCCTGCAATGAAAACCGCTTGCTCTTATATAAAGGCTTCGGCGAAAAAACGCAGAAGAATGTGCAGGATGCTATTGAATTTTATATGAAGAGCCGGGGTAGTTATTTATATGCAGAAGCAGAAAAATCAGCACTGGAGATCGACAACAAATTGAAAGAATCTTTTCCCCAATACCTGTCTGAATTAACCGGTGAATTCAAAAGACAATTGGAAATAATTACTATCCTGGAATGGGTCACCACCATTCCCACAGCAACGCTTAGAGATTTTTTTGAGCCACTGGCATACAGTACGGAAATTGAGGAAGGCGATACGATCATATTCAAAGGCGCAGAAGGTATAAAACTCAGGTTTAAAACAACCGAGGAGTTATCGTTCTTTACCACCCTGGTGGAAACCAGTTGCAGCGGTGATTTCCTGGAATTCATCCAACAAAATAAACTATCCGTTGAGCATGGAAAGATTACCTCAGAAGAAGAGGTGTTCAAAACATGGAATCAACCTTATGTTCCGGCCTTTATGCGGGAAAACCCGTCGATTTTACAACACATGCCCATTCCCTCTGTTATTCAGTCTGGAGATATCAAAAGTATTATTCACTGCCATAGCACCTGGAGCGATGGTAATAGCAGTATTGAAGAATTGGCTAAAGCTTGCATTGCATCTAAAATGGAATACCTGGTTATGAGTGATCATAGCAAAAGTGCTTTTTATGCCAACGGTTTGCAGGAAGATCGTATAAGGGAACAACAAAAATACATTGATGAATTAAATGCAACCCTAACACCCTTTAAAATTTTCAAAAGTATCGAATGCGATATTCTCAACGACGGGTCCCTTGATTACCCAGATAATATTCTGTCGACGTTTGACCTTGTGATAGCTTCCGTTCATTCCAATTTAAAAATGACAGAGGAAAAAGCAATGACCCGTTTACTCCGGGCTATTGAAAACCCGTACACCACCATCCTGGGACATATGACCGGCAGGCTCCTGTTAAGCAGAAACGGTTATCCGGTTAATCATAAAACAATCATTGAAGCTTGTGCGGCCAACAAGGTAGTGATAGAATTGAATGCCCATCCACGCAGGCTTGATATGGATTGGCGCTGGATTGATTATGCTATTGAAAAAGGAGTATTAATCTCTATAGATCCGGACGCCCACTACATACATGGATTTGGTGATGTAAAGTATGGCGTACTATCGGCCCAGAAGGCCGGGTTAACAAAGGAAAATAACCTGAGCAGTTTTAGCCTGGAAGCATTTGAAAATTACCTGGCCAGCATTCGAAAAGCAAAGGCTATTTAGTATAACGGTGATGCACAATCTAAAATGTAAAGCCGCTGGTGGCGGGTAATTGCCGGGATATTACTGCTAATAAAGTGCGGCACACGCAATTTCTGCTAGGTTTCATGAACGGTAGATCTCAGTATAGGTAACTTAACAAAGAAAGTAGTTCCAATCCCTTCAACTGTTTTGAACCATATGTCTCCTTTTGCCTGTTCAACAATTGTTCTGCTCATTGCCAATCCTAAACCGGTACCAGAAGACTTGGTTGTAAAATTGGGTATGAATATTTTGGATCGCATGTTGGCCGGGATACCATCGCCGTTATCTGTGATCGCAATGATTACCGAATCTGCCTGCACCTCTTCTGTAACTATCACAATGCAGGCATCTCTCTTCTCACAAGCTTCCACAGCATTCTGAAATAAGTTAGTGAAAAGCCTGTTTAACTGTGTTTTATCTGCTAAAACCAGTATACGTAAGTTGAGAGGTACCCATTTAAATTCAAGATTTTCAGTTGACTCGTACAAAGAAGAAAGAGAATACAGCATTTCATTCAGATCGAACACTTCATTCCTGACATGGCCAATATTGGCAAACTGTGAAAAATCAGCAGCTATATTTGAAAGATGATCAATTTGTTCCACCAGCGTACGGGCCACATTAGAAGATAGTTCCTTTACGTTTACCGAATCGTTATCAATGGCCTTCTGCAAATATTGTATACTAAGTTTCATGGGTGTTAACGGATTCTTTATTTCATGAGCCACTTGCCGGGCCATTTCGCGCCATGCCCCTTCACGCTCACTCTTAGCCAACGCAAGGGCACTTTCTCCCAGTTTAACCACCATCTTATTATATTCTTTTACCAATCCGCCAATTTCATCATCACGGTTCCAGGCAATCTCCTCATTAAGTTTTCCAAGATTAATTTCCCGCATTTTATGTCCTATCAAAATGAAAGATGACGTAATTCTGTTAGTAATGAATAAAGAAATTACCCCTGCCACCAAAAAAATAAATGCATTCAGGTTAATAATGGTAATCAGAAATTTGGATATTTCGCTTTTTAGTTCAGACTGAGAAACAAAAGAAGGTATGTTCAGGTAGGCATATGCAGTACCGTTTGCGTCTCTTATAGGGCTGTAAATACTCTGGTACTCCACGTCACCCATATGCTCTTCATTAATATACTGCACCATTTCTTTATTGTTCATGTAATAAAATGCCTGGGGGTTCATTTTTTCGCTCAGAATTCCTTTAGTGTATATGATCGGGTTAGATGATACTTCGAGGGTTCCCTGGAGATCGTATAAATTGATATCTTCCCCATGTATCTGCGCTACATCAATCAAAAGCTTTTCAAGTTTCTCATTAAAACCGGTTTCATACAACCTTATCCGGTCACTGAATACCTCTTTGTCCTGAATTTTAGTTTGAATGTCATTGGACATTATCTGTATTGCTTTACTCAAACGCTCCTGGTTATTTCTCTTATACCGGTTTTTGAAGAAAACGATTGTAGCTATCCCGATCACAAAAAATGAAACGAGGCTTATGAATATAATGGTGCCGTGTATCTGTGAACGGATATTTAATTGCCAGTATTGCTTTATAATATTCCATCTCATTCGTGATTGAATAAATAACAGAATAATTCGGAAAGCGCTTACCAATATTAAAAAAGTTGTAAAGATCCAGGCAAACAATGTAATAGCCTCAATGATGTAATTATCTTCCTTTGCAAAAATAACCACTTTGTCCTTCCCGCTTTTATACCATAACTCATCATATCCATTCTTTTTTACCCGCGTAAATTCTTTTGAGGGAATATCGCCTGGATTGAGATGCGTTGGAAACATGTAATTATTATAATATTCAAATAATTTGAAATCATTATATATCGCATAGGAATAAATGGGCGAATACTCCATTGACAAATCGTTTGTTTGCCTGAAAAGTTCCGGAACCAACGCATCATTTTTATATCGTTTAGGATCGGAAAGGATGAAAAAATAACCAACAGTGTGATTAGCCGTATCTTTTACCGTTTTCTTAGAGATGTAGGAATACCTATCAAAAGCCTTTTCAAAATAGCGTACATCGGTAACAGATGTTGGTTTTCCCTGGATCTGGAAAATGGTATTAAGGGTATCATAAGAAACGGATTCACTATTATACAATGGAAATTCCGCCTGGTCAAATGTATATATTTTAGTGTCGAACTTATTGAGATAAGGGGTAAAATTTTTATTAGAAAGACTATCTTTAAGATATGTATTAGCTGTAGGGATTTTAAACCTGTCGAAGTTTGCGTATAAAAAATCATTGTCAAAATACATTAAGGCAATGCTTAGCATGTGCTCCCTGGAAGGGTCAGCCCTGTTTGATAACTTTTCGGCTACCGTTATTCGTCGCTGCAATTCAATTTTCTGATTTTCATAAATTATAATGATTGAGATTGATACTGAATAAACGAATAACCATAACAATACAATGGATATGTTCAGCTTGTAATAAAAACCAGATAATACCTTTTGTTGCATCAACCATACATACACCAATAGCCAGATCAGAGTATACAGGTTCAACTCAGTATTTTGAGATTTGTTAAGGATGGTAACGATAGCCAATCCTATAATTGCGATCAGGAAGTAAAGCGTGTATTTGTTATCCTCCATGAGCGTATTCAAAAACTCCAATATCATCTTGGAAAGGAAAAAATAAGCAAAAGAAATATTAGCCAATACTAAAAAGCCTACGAAACTGTATATATCAAGGCTGAAGAAATTGGTTACATTAAAAGGTATTTTTGAATCAGCTACCAGGCTTTGAATGATATTTGCCCCTAAAAATGTAGCACTTACCAGTAGCAACGCCGAGCCTGTAAACGCAGGCCAATTCCAGTATGTTTTTTTTAAGGAAACAAAAGATATTTTATTCGTTAAATGCCTCACAAATAAAATGATCCAGCAAAATAAGAAAGAATTGATAAGCAAGTCGCCCAACGAATTCAGCACATAACCTGAACTGTATATGGTAACATCGAACAATTTGAATTGATGAAGGTTAAGTACACCGGGAAAAAGATAGCTGAGTGTTCGCAGTAAAATTATAATACAAAACAAAAAAACAAATCCCTTCAGGTAACTAAATCTGGTAGCGATATATAAGGCCAGGTTATTAATAAAGAGTAGAATAAAAACAATTCCTACCAGTGCTAACGTTAAAGAGACCCAGTTTGCATTGTGGTGCTTAAATAACAGTTTAGGATGCACATAAAATAAGATATTTCCATAGGAGCTTTTAACAGAATAATCTCCTTTCTGCTGCGAAATCATTATCCTGTCTTCTGCCTGCTCATGATCCACAAATTCTTTTCTTAGGCCGGTAGCATTTTCAATGGCGTACTGTTTATGAATGGGAATAAGAGCGATCACCACCAGTTTTTTTTCATTTCCCAAATCAATATGCCTGTAAACATACTCGTACTGCCCGCTGGATAAGGTTATAAAATCATTCCTTTTATACCCTTTTAAAATTTCTGAAGTTGGTACGACAAACTGGTTATTCCAGAATTTTAAAGTAATCAACCCATATACATCCGCTTCGTATATGAACACGCCATATGGCTTATCAATTATTTTTTTAAGTTCAATTTGCGTATAATCACGATTGGATAATCTTTGAAGGAGGGAAGTTTGTTTTATTAGTGATTCGAAATCTTTTTCCTGTTCGCGTACATAGCGCTCGATGGAGTTTTTAAGAAAACGCGTTGAGTTAAAAGTAGCCCAGTAATTATGAATGATAAATGCAATAGTAAACAGCCAGACAGCCGTTAAAATTAAATACGCATTTTCGCGCACTACATAATATATGAATTTTTTCAATGATTTTATTTTTCCACTTTAACGGAGTTCCAGAGTTCATCCATTTCTGTAAGAGTCATTTCGTGTAAAGATCTGCCGTTTGATTTGGCGATTTGTTCCATCCGGCTAAAACGATATATAAACTTTTTGTTGGTCTTTTCCAGGGCATTTTCAGCATCTATTTGCAAAAACCGTGCATAATTTATCAGAGAAAAAACCAGGTCGCCAAACTCCTCCTCCATTTTCTCAGGTTCTTTAATATCAACAGCTTCCTTTAATTCATGCATTTCTTCTTCTACTTTTTCCCAAACCTGTTCCCTGCTTTCCCATTCAAAACCAACCTGCTTTGCTTTTTCCTGCAAACGCATGGCTTTAATAGTTGCCGGTAAAGATTTAGGCACACCACTAATTACAGAGTTTTTACCTTCCTTTAATTTTAACTGCTCCCAATTGCGTTTTACTTCTTCCTCATCGGCAACGATCACGTCGCTGTAAATATGGGGATGACGAAATATCAGTTTGGCGGCTACGCCGTCGATCACTTCCTGCAAACTAAATTCAGATTGTTCTGCTCCTATTTTTGCATAAAAAAGAACATGCAACAGCAGGTCTCCTAATTCTTCTTTTATGCCCTTCCAATCGTCCATCGTTATAGAATCTGCCAGTTCATACGTTTCCTCAATCGTTAACTGACGAAGCGTTTGAATGGTTTGCTTTTTATCCCAGGGACACTTCTCACGGAGATCATCCATTATTTCAACCAGTTTCATAAAAGATTCAGCCACTGCGTTTATCATAGCTTAAAAATAATTGGAAAGTAATATTGTATATATTCATTAATAATCTCGAAAATTATTCTTTAAATGAAATGCCTTTTGAGGCAAAGTATTCAAGAGTTTGAAAATTTACTTTCAAATGGTGTAATATCGCATAAAAAATGAGGCGTTTTTTCTTTTTCTTTTATTGTAGCAGCCTCAAAACAATATTTTTGCTGAAAAATAACAAGAATTTAGTAGCCATTACATATAAGTAATTGGCTCGTATTTCGTTGATAACAATATATGAAAAAGCGGGATCATAAACATACTCTAAAGACCATCGTGGCAATTCTTCTGCTGGTAATCATCTCTTCGCCGGCAATTTCACAATTCTATTACAAAGATCTTGTTACGGTTCAACAAACCAATGAAACATTCCGGCTTTATAAGAGCAATAAGATTAATAAAGTAACACTAAACAGTTTCCAGGGTAACGTGCCGGTTACAGAGGGATTTATCTGTGAACAAAAGGTTAACCTGCTTAAGAACGAAGTGATTACGTATACCAACACCCTCGACCTGGGTGAATCTTATTTTACCGCTGTGTACCAAACACAGGGATTATTAATCAAAACAATTGACAGTTCCCAGGAAGCAATTAGTTATTCCAGCTATCAATACGATGCCGACAGCCGGTTGATCGCTATACATCATAGCACACGGGCTGCCGATAGCAGTTCTCGTTTTACAGAATCTCACTATTGGCAATATGCAGCATCCGGCAAGCCGCAGAAAATGGTACGCATAAGGAACAACAAAGACTCAACCCATGTAAATTTTGTAACAGATGATAAAGGAAATGTTACGGAGGAAGAGATCGTTGGCAAAACTGCTGTAAACCAAAAGATCTATTACTACTATGATGAAAAAAATCGTATTACCGATGTAGTTCAATACCGGCAAAAAGCGAAACGTTTGCTGCCCGATTATATGTTTGAATACGAAGAAACCGGTGAACTATCCACGATGACCATTGTACCGGAAGGAAGTTCTGACTACCAGAAATATTATTACAAATACGATGAAAACGGTTTGAAAGTTATTGAGTTCTGCTACAATAAAAGAAATGAACTGATGGGAAAAGTGCAATACAGTTACTCGACGGGAAAATAAGAATATGGGATACGGCTCTGTGATTTGAGACGCCGGCTTCCGAATTGCGACACGCAGGCCAGGTTTTGACCTGATTTATAAAATGATATAATTCGATCATTAATCATTTTCAAATATCAATGATCGATTGGTAAACGGTCGCATAAAAACCTATATGGTTTTTGTTTTTAGAGCCGGCACTCCGGGTTCATACCGTATAGGTTTAAACAGGGTCAACCCAAAAAATACAATTTTTTGGGTTGACTTCCGAAGTCTTGCAAACTTCTAAAGTCGATGTTTTCTCATAAAAACAGGAAAGAACAACGGCTCACCCTTAAAACCTGCATATACATCAAATTCCTACTACTTTATTTAATTAATGTCAAAAACCATTTGAGGTTAATAATTGAATTTAGCCTCTTAAATTTAAGTTGGCCGGTTTAAGGAGGTTTTCTTAACCGATTAGCAGTTAGTTTCAAAAAGGATACTATGCAGACCCAAAAAGAAATAATATTACTTATCGTAGCAACAACCTTTCTTCTTTTTATTCTCCTGAGTTTTATTGTAACAATGCTCTTCCTTAATAAGAATCAACAAAATGGGTTTCTTAAAGAAGTGGAATTGATAAAATCGAATTTTGAGAAAGAACTTCTTAAAACTCAACTTGAGATACAGGAAGAAACATTTCAGCATATCTCACTGGAATTGCATGATAATGTGGGTCATTTTCTTTCCCTGGCTAAATTGCATCTAACCACACTTAGGATACCGATACATGAAGAATTGACTAAAAAAATGGATGCTGCCGCTTTATTGATTGCTTATTCATTAGATGAAATCCGCAATATTTCTAAAAGTTTGAATCCAGAGAATATCAAAAGTAATGGACTTATTAAAACGGTGGAGCAACAAATTGAGCAACTTCAAAAATCAGGTCAGTTTACGATAAATTTTACACTTTCAGGAAAAACCTGTTATCTCGAAGACCAAAAAGAAATTGTTCTTTTTCGGATCTTACAGGAGTCTCTTAATAATATAGTGAGGCATTCGAAGGCCAATCTGATCCATATAAAACTACACTATGATGAGCAAAAATTGCTCTTGTCTATTCATGATAATGGGATTGGATTTAATATCGACCATTTATATCGAAATGAAAAACACAATTCGTCGGGTTTAAAAAACATAATTAAAAGAAGTTCCCTTTTAAACGCCACACATGAAATTTTGAGCATACCTGGCGAGGGCACCACCATTAAAATTATTACGCCTTATTAAGCAAGGAATATGATTGAAAAATCTAAAATAAAGATAGCCTTGGTTGATGATCATATCCTGCTGCGAGATGCATTGGCTGGCGTCATCAGCAGTTTTGAGCATTGTAAAGTTGTTGCAGGTGCCGATAACGGCAAAGACTTTATTGAACAACTAAAAAATATCTGTTTGCCTGATTTAATTGTATTGGATATAAATATGCCGGTAATGGATGGGTACGAAACAGCCAAATGGATTAAGGATAATCATCCTGAAATGAATATTATTATACTAACGATGTTCGATTCTGAAATTGCCTTGATTCGTTTGCTTCAATGCGGTGTGAAAGCATTTTTAAAAAAAGATACCCACCCGAAAGAGTTGGAGTTTGCCATTGAATCTGTATTCGAAACCGGCTATTATTATTCGCAGAATTCATCCGGTAAATTGGCAAATGTATTTAGAAATCCCAGCCGGAACTTTACTACGCATCCAGTGACACTAACGGAAAATGAAATAACTTTTTTGAAATTTTCATGTTCTGAAATGACTTATAAAGAAATCGCCAAATATATGTATATCAGTCCACGCACCGTTGATAATTACAGGGATTCATTATTCGATAAACTACAAGTTAAAAGCCGGGTGGGCCTTGCTATGTATGCGATTAAAAATGGAATAGTGAACTTTTAATAAATTACGAATTATTAATTACGAATTACGAATTGAAGGAATCCATTCTTATTCCGGCGAAGCCGATGGTTCTAACCTGATAGCTGACAGCTAATCAATAAGCCTGTTACGCATCCCATACATAATTAAACCGGCAATGGTTTTGACACCTACTTTAGATTTCATATTCTGCCGTATAGTTTCAATTGTTCTGGGACTTAAAAACACCTGTTTTGATATTTCATCGGTAGTTTTATCATCAGCGATCAATCGAAGGATCTTGACTTCCTTTTCAGAAAACTTTACGGGGTTTGGGTAAAATTGACGAACTGCCCGCTTATTCTGCAACTTGGCCAGAACAGCTTTATTTACCAGGTCGTTAAAATAAAAATCATTGTTTATACATGTTAAAATAGCCTGATAAATTTCTTCGGGATCGGTGGTTTTGGTGAGATAAGCGTTAGCCCCCATTTCCATCATTTTGGTTACCATTTCCTGGTCATCATACATGGTAAGTACAATGATCTTTAATTGCTCATGTGCTTTGCGCAGAATAGGAATAGCATTAATACCATCAATCGCGGGCATACGAATATCCATTAATAATACATCCGGACGTTCTACCAACATTTTCTCCATCAGGTCCCTTCCATCCTCAGCTTCCCATAAAATATTTATATACTTTCTTGCTTTAAGGGCCATCTTAATTCCATCCCGAAAAATTTTATGATCATCAGCTATAGCAATTTTTATGATTATTTCATCTCTCATAAGGGTTTATTTGACCAATTATTGTAGTTTATCAAAACAAACGGGGTTAAAGTTTTCACTGGGTAAAATTTCAGGTAGTCTCTTTGTTATATAATTTCTGATAAATCCCTGTTTATCAGGGTACTTTTGCTCCTTCTTCTTTCGATGGTCTTGCATACCTTTTAAAGCAATGCTCTTATTAAAGTATTAAAAGAAGTGTTATTTTTACTATCCGACTAACAAAAAATAAACCCCGTTTCAGATCAAATGGTAGAATAAAAGCTGACTTCCAAACTTCCGAACCACAAAAAATTACTAATTTACAGTTAGGATTAGTCATTAATAACGACAAAACTGATATTTTAATTGTTTCGCCTTCAGCATATTGGAAAATGCGCCTGTTATGAAATCGAGTATTTCTCTTTTTAAGAAAGACGAAGAAAAGCAATTCCTATCAAATTTTCTACTATATTTACTTCAGGCATCCCCGTCATACACTCATATATTCTCTTTCGGCGTTGGTAAAAATACTGAAAAAATCAAGTATTTTTTCTAATTTTTTGTTCGTAACCATACTATATAAAAGTACGTAAAACCACTCTCAGCTTAACTTACATAAAAACATGCCCTTACTAATCAGAATATGCACCTATAGGATATTTTTAAATTTTAGTGGTATTTCGCAATAGTAAATAAGATACTCAAACTTAAAAAAATCCAAATATGTTACAAAATCAGATAAGTGCGAATAACCTGGCAATGGTAGGCGAAGAAATCAGTCAGGAGTTAGGCGCGAAAATGGTGAAAGATTTCCAGGATGTAAATCCAAATGAAAATACCGCTAATTATATTGGAAGAAATATCCTTGAAAGAATTCTTGCTCAACCAGGATGCGAAGGAATACGGTTTTACAATGCCATAAATGAAATGGGCAGAACAACGTTGGTATATGTGGGTATCGATGCAAACGAAAATATCATTAAGCAATACGTTGGTGTGAATAATTTCGGTGAATTGGTGAGTGAAGATGGAATTATCGCAGACCGATCTGTTGGTGCACCGCCAACATCAGTGGACACCGTTTGGACATGGTTTTAATTAATCATTATGTAACAATTAAATCAATGCGCTATATTTGAGGGAATTATTAAAGCATCGTGAGCACATTTTCTACTTTATTACTCATTATTTTTTTTCTAATTTTCTTTAAACGGAATACTGACAAAAAATTCTGGGTAATTTTTTTATATACAGTCCTGTCATATGTTTCGGATAGACTTCTTTCTATATTAAAATTGGACAGGTTTTACAGCTTCAGTGTTTTTACCTTAATTGAATTCACTATTTTTTCTTACTTTTTTTATTTAAGCTATAAAGAAAAATCCTTTAAATGGCTTCTTATTTCGTGTTATCCTGTATTTTGTGCCGTGCTGGTATATAGTATTATTAATAAATACAAATCTAATAATGACTTTGACTATTTATCCTCTTCCTTCGAAGCAATTCTGATCATTATTTTCAGTATCTTATTTTTCTATGAACAACTTAAAAATCCTGAGGTAACTTTCATTTATGCTTCTAAAAGTTTCTGGATTATAGTTGCCATGCTTGTGTATATGTCGGCAACATTGTTTTTATTTATTTCAACCAGTATGTTATCATCGAGTTTTCAAAAAACGATAGATGTTTGGTTAATAAATAATGGAGCCAATATCATCAAGAATATATTTATAGCTATAGCTTTTTACAAACCATTAAAGTTGGCAATTGATTCGTCTTCATACAAATTAAAAGATGAAAAAGTGGCATAAAGCGTATTAATGTAGATGGATAAAATCTGGTACTTAATATTATTTGGAACTATTGGAATGCTTTCATTAACCCTGGGGTTAATCGTATTTATAATCTTTCATCAGCGCCGGGTAATACGTTATCAGCTTACCCTGCAAAAAATGGAAGAAGAACAGCAAAGCATCTTACTTAGCGCATCTATAAGGCTGCAGGAAGAGGAACGTCAACGACTGGCTGCCGACCTTCATGATGATGCAGGACCACTGTTAGCCACTGCCCGATTGTATCTTAATGAAAACCTCGTAACCCTTGATAAATCGTCTCAATTACAGCATATATCTGCTGCCAAATCTATCATTGACGATACTATTCATCTTATCCGTAATATTTCACATAGTCTGATGCCTCCAACCTTGAAAAATTTCGGACTTGAATCAGCGGTTAATGACCTTTTCCATAAAATTGCAGGTGCCGGCACTATCAATACCAGTTGCCGTTTTCACGATTACAATAACCGGTTGAAAATGGAACACGAACAGATTGTATTTCGCGTGATCCAGGAATTGATAAATAATATCCTTAAACATAGCAATCCGAGTTTTATCCATGTTACTCAAAACACCAACGGGGAAAAATTTTTTATCAGGCTGCATCATGATGGCCTGGGCTTAATGCAAACAGACTTTGACAGGTTAACCAAGAGCTCCGGTGGACTGGGTCTAAAAAATATCAGCAGCCGCCTGAGGGTATTGTTTGGAAAAATACTATTTGAGAAAGATATTTCAGAAACTTATTATAAGATTACGATAGAACTTCCAAAAGAAGAAGAAAACATCCTGTTAGAAAAAGTAAAGATATAATTATGCGTATATTTACCTATAATTTACTATTTTTCTATGGGTGTTATCAAAGTAGCTATTGCTGATGACCATAAAATTTTCCGGAAAGGTGTCATCCTGTCATTACGTCCCTACAATAATATTAAGTTTGTTCAGGAGGCCGACAATGGCCAGGAATTGATTGATGGTTTAGCAGCCTCGCAACCCGATGTAATTCTTATGGATCTTCGTATGCCCTTGAAAGATGGTATCGAAACTACTAAATATATTGTCAAAAGTCATCCTGGCATTTATATTCTTGCCTTAACAATGTTTGAAGATGAACGTTTTGTAAGCCATATGATGGAAATAGGTGCTAATGGATATTTATTAAAAAGTGCCGATCCCCAGGAAATAAAACAGGCTATTGTGGAAGTATGTACTAAAGGTTATTACCTGAATAATTTTGTGAACCGCATATTATTAAAAAAATCACATGCAAAAAACAGGGCTATTCCAAATCTTAACAGCGATGCTACCCTTACAGAGCGTGAACGGGATGTGATCAAATACATCTGTATGGAATTTACCGCGCATGAAATCGCACAAAAGCTGGAAGTGAGCCCCAGAACAATCGAGGCAATCAAAGATCGCCTAATGGAGCGTTTTGGCGCAAAAAACACCGCTGGCCTGGTGTTTTTTGCGGTAAAAAATAACCTGATAGACTAGGCATGAGGTATGAGCCTTCGATCAGCAGCGCCGATATCCCCCCTGTAAATAACATTTTTGATGCGCGGCGTTTGTAGGGGCAGGGCTTGCCCGCCCTGTTACACCGGATACGTGTGGTATTTTGTCGACGTCTCCTATAAATATATTGTCAGTTTCGTATGCAGTCAGGGCGGGGGCAAGCCCTGCCCCTACAAACGCCCCAACATTTTAGTCAGGCATTGGATCATAATTCTGTTTATTGGCGGATGTTATATAAAAGTCTCTCATGAATTGACCATTCAAACGTCAGGTGAGATAACTTTAAAAAGTAGCATGATTAACTCCTTAATTATTATCAACTTGGGTTAAGTTATATAATAGGTATGAGGAGAAAGGATGGGCCAGATTATAGAAAAGATAAAATGAGGCTGACTCAAAAGAATCTCAAAAACAACTGAGAGTGACGCTGATATCTTCCCCTCCTTTTTCCTTTAGGGGAGGTTGGATTCCGTAGCCTAGCACGGAATTCATCGGGGGTGGTTACCTTGGGTGCAGCCGACAAATGGCGCTCGAGCTGTAACATGCCGCAGCAACCACCCCCGTCCAGTCACGTGCTTCGCATCGTTCCTGAACAACCCCTCCTTAAATAAGGAACACATCCTCATACTAAGTGCAGGAAGGTTCATGGAAAACTTTACTATTATGCAAATCAATTTATTTTTGTCATTTCAGCGAAGCGCGGCAACCTTCCCGAATTAAAACATCTTGCGCGCTTCCCCTGAAATCTCTACAATGCGGGCCATCTTCATCTTGGAGATTTCAGCTCAAAGCGCCGTAACATGCATTTATGCGCAATTTATATGACGCGTCAGCTGAAATGAAAGGAAAACTATCAAAAACGTGTATCCTTACGGTAGCCTGAATTAGGAGTGGATGATAGCACCATCAACTTTATGTTTATTTTACCTTCACCCATACCATGGAAACTTTATCTTAGCGGATAAATCAATCAATCGATTTTAAAACTGTTGAGTACCAATGCAAAAATTCGCCTCTTTTTTCTTTGTGCTGATCGTGACAGTTGCAAACATGCAACTAAGAGCCCAGACGCCTCAGGCGCTTTCTTCATCAGATATATTACTGGGATTAAAAAAATTAAATGTTCTGGGTTCTGTGCTGTATGTCGCCGCCCACCCCGATGATGAGAATACCCGCTTGCTGGCTTATTTTGCCAAGGGAAAATTATATCGCACAGGCTATTTATCCCTTACACGCGGCGATGGTGGTCAGAACCTTATCGGTAATGAACAGGGAATTGAATTGGGACTGATTCGTACACAGGAATTATTGTCGGCAAGGAGGATTGATGGCGCCGAACAATTTTTTTCGAGGGCCTTTGATTTTGGTTTTTCCAAAAGCACCGACGAAGCCCTCCGTTTTTGGAACAAAGATAAAATTCTTTCCGATGTTGTTTGGGTGATCCGCAAATTCCACCCGGATATTATCATTACCCGTTTTCCGCAGGACAACCGTGCGGGTCATGGTCATCACTCTGCATCCGCAGTGCTGGCTGTTGAAGCGTTTTCTGCTGCAGCAGATCCCATGAAATTCCCGGAGCAATTAAAATATGTAAAACCATGGCAGGCAAAACGCGTACTCTGGAACACTTTTAATTTTGGCAACACAAACACCACGAGTGAAGACCAGTTTAAAATGGATGTGGGTATGTACAACCCTTTATTAGGGAAGGGCTATGGAGAAATTGCTGCGGAAAGCCGCAGCCAGCACAAGAGCCAGGGCTTTGGCGTATCCCGTCAACGTGGCCCTGCGCCCGAATATTTTTCTTTGTGGAAAGGCGACGCCGCAAAAGCGGATTTGTTAGATGGTGTTACCACCACCTGGAGCCGGGTGAGAGGTGCTGAAAATATCCAGCAACAAATTGAGACCATCATCAACAGTTATTCCCTGTTTGAGCCGGGTAAGTCCGTTAAGGCGCTTGTTGAGCTATATAAAAATGTGGAGGCCCTGGACGATGATTATTGGAAACCGCAAAAGTTAAAAGAAATTCAACAACTTATTGAAGCCTGCAGCGGCCTTTGGATAGAAGCAACCACCCAGGAACACCTTGCCATCCAGGGGGATTCTTTGCCGGTAACTTTTTTCCTGAACAATCGCAATGGCAATAGCCTGGTGATCCGGAACATCAAACTGGAAAATATTGATACCACATTAAATAAACCATTAGAATCGAATAAAAACCTGGAGTTCAGAAAGTACTTGGCTATTGCTGATACCTTTCCTGTTACCCAGCCGTACTGGCTCGTGAACCCGATGAGTAGTGGTTCTTACGATGTGAAGAATCAACTGTTGATTGGAAATCCGGACAACGCCGCCGCTTTCAATGCCCGTTTTATTGTTAGTATCGAAGGCAAAGACTTTGAACTGATAAGGCCCATAAAGCAAAAATATACCGACCCGGTAAAGGGAGAAGTATATGAACCGGTAGTAGTGGGGCCACCTGTCTTAATAACGCCCGATAAAACGTTGCTGATATCGGCAACACCTACTCCTCAAAACATTCACTTTTCGGTAAAGGCTTTACAAGATATAACAACGCCTTTATTTTCTATTTCCGCCAACAAACAATGGCAGGCAGAAAAACAGGCTGCTTCAATGCTTCCCAAACTTGAAAAAATAAGTGAAACGGATTTCCTGGTAACATTAAAACCCGTATTAAAGGAAAGGGTGCCAGGTATGCAAACAATAAAAGGCTTTGTTGCGGGGAATGGCGTGACTTTTGGCAATTCCTTGCATGCAATTAATTATGAACATATTCCGGCTATTAATTATTTTAAAGTACCCGAGGTTAATATTTTGACACTGGATCTAAAAACTGCAGGGAAGAAAATAGGGTATATAGAAGGGGCAGGAGATTATGTGCCGGCTGCTTTGATCCAGATGGGATATGAGGTCACCATGCTTAACGATAATAACCTGGCTAATCTTAATCTCGAGCAATTTGATGCTATTATCGCGGGGGTGAGGGCATATAATATCAGGGAGTCGCTGAATGTGAATTACGGAAAGCTGATGCGGTATATTGAGCAGGGTGGTAATCTTATTGTGCAGTACAATACCTCTACCCAGATCGGTCCTGTAAAAGCTAAAATAGGGCCCTATCCTTTTGTTATCTCACGTAATAGGGTAACCGATGAAAAGGCGGCAGTAAAAATTTTAAAACCTGATCACCAGATCTTAAATTATCCCAATAAAATCGGCGCTGCTGATTTTGACGGCTGGGTGCAGGAACGCAGCATTTATCATGCTCAAAACTGGGATACGCATTATGAAACTATATTTGCTTTACATGATCCTGGTGAAACGGATGATGAAGGAAGCCTGATCACCACCGAATATGGTAAAGGAAATTTTGTATATACCGGGTTGGTTTTCTACCGGGAACTGCCTGCAGGTGTGCCCGGCGCATACAGGCTGCTGGCTAATTTGATTGCGTTGAATAAGCTGAAAGCGTTTTAACATTTTAAGCTGTAGGGGCAGGGCTTGCCCCCGCCCTGGTTTAACTTAGGTACGATTAAAAACATTTATTTATTATGAGCGATACCTCGGGACAAAGGCGTAACATAACTATTTTCATAGTAGTGATCGTGGGATTAGTAATCGGTTTGTTTATAAAACGTGTACCATTAGGATTATTAATAGGTGTGATTTTGGGTTTGCTTGCGTCCGGTCTTTCATCAAAAAGAAAATGATCAATATGAGTGATGAGATAAAAGAAAAAGTTCCTGTGTTCCGATCCTGGAATTTATGGTATGCTTTCGTCATACTTTTCCTGGTGGTACTTATCATACTTTTTACGTTTTTCACCAATTATTTTGCATGAGTCAGCTGGATTGGATAGTACTGGGAGTTTCATTGATTGGGATTGTTGCCTATGGCTTATATAAAAGCAAAACTACCAGGGACCTTGATGGTTATTTTTTGAGTAACCGTACAATGCCCTGGTATTTGGTTTTATTAAGTATTATGGGAACGCAGGCCAGTGCAATAACTTTTCTTTCTGCTCCCGGTCAGGCATATACGGATGGAATGCGTTTCGTTCAATACTATTTTGGGCTGCCACTGGCAATGGTTTTGTTATGTATCACCTTCGTTCCCATCTTCCATAAATTAAAAGTTTATACCGCTTACGAATACCTTGAAAACCGGTTCGATGTAAAAACCAGGACACTCACCTCTTTTCTTTTTTTATTACAACGTGGCCTTTCAACCGGTATCAGTATTTACGCACCCTCCATAATTCTTTCGTCTCTGTTCGGCTGGAATATTTTCTGGACGAATATTGTAATGGGTGGACTTCTGATTATTTATACCGTTAGTGGCGGCGCAAGAGCCGTTGCCTATACCCAACAATTGCAATTTGTTATCATCTTTGTAGGAATGGCTGTAACGGCCTATATGGTGGTTCGCTTGCTACCCAACGGTATAGATTTTATTGATACGCTTAAAGTCAGTGGAAGATTGGGCAAATTAAACGTTATCACCACCGGCAATACAGACAAAGGATTTAACTGGAATGACCGGTATAATATCTGGAGCGGTATTATCGGCGGATTCTTCCTGGCCTTGTCTTATTTCGGCACCGATCAAAGCCAGGTGGGACGCTACCTCACGGCAAAAAGTGTTTCAGAAAGCAGGATCGGTTTATTAATGAACGGATTGGTAAAGGTTCCCATGCAGTTTCTTATCCTGCTGGTGGGTGCTATGGTTTTCACCTTTTACCAGTTTAACCAGGCACCGCTTTTTTTTAATCAGACACAGGTGGCGATTGTTGAATCATCATCGTACAAAGATTCCCTCCATATTATTCAGCAACGATACTCCAGCTTATCTGCACAAAAAAAGAAGCTGGTGGAGCAATTTGTAGGTGATTATAAATCGGGCAGGAATACAGATCAACCCGTAACTGCTTTAAAACAAGTAAATAAGGAAACGGAAAAACTTCGGAGCGACTTTAAGAATATTCTTGAAAAAGAAGATGTCAACGGGGATTCCAATGACACCAATTATATTTTTCTACGTTTTGTAGTGGATTACATGCCGAAGGGGTTGGTGGGTCTTTTAATAGCGGTTATCTTCCTCGCTTCCTGGGGCAGCATCGCAGCAGCGCTTAACTCGTTGGCTTCCACCACGGTTGTAGACATTCATAAAAAATTTGTGCAACTAGACTGCACGGAGGCGCAGGATTATTCCATATCCAAGTGGTATACTTTTGCCTGGGGCATCTTCAGCATTATCATAGCACAGTTTGCGGGCAATATGGGCAGCCTTATTGAAGCAGTGAATGTGCTCGGCTCTTTGTTTTACGGGGTAATACTGGGCATTTTTTTAGTAGCTTTTTATATGAAGAGCATCAGGGGAAACGCCGTATTTATCAGTGCAATACTGGTTGAAATTATAATCATACTCTCCTTCGTCTGGCCATGGTTAACGAAAAAAATCCCCTCGGTAATTGATAAGATGCCTTCTTTTATTCAACACTTCATGGAAGGTATGGCGAACATCAGTTTTCTCTGGTTGAATGCCATTGGCGCTATTGGTATGATTGTGATGTCTTTTTTATTGCAATTGGTGTTGAAGAAAAGAACGAATTAATTGTTAATTGTTAATTGTTAACGGCTTTCACGGTCCAACGTCATAAACAATACAATTCTTTCTTTTGCGTTTATTACTCGAATTGATTCCAAATCCTGTGATAAATCCTATCCACTTTGAAAAAGAAAGTCTATCTCCTTTTTATAGCCATATTAGTCTTTAAGGCAGGTTTTACCCAATTACAAACAAAGGCTGATAAACCATCCAATACCGGACGATTTTATGGCAGAATCATCGATGCGTCTGATAATAAAGGATTAGCATCCGGTTCTGTGCAATTGATTCTCAGGCAGGTTGACAAACACACTCAAGCCACGAAAGATTCTCTTGTTGACGGTATGCTTACTTTGAAAAATGGCGATTTTAATTTTGAAAATGTTTCTCTATCGTCTGACCTGGTGTTAATTGTAACAGCATTGGGCTTTAAGAAACATGAAGAGAAAATTAATGTAAGCCAGAAAGGTTCAAAAAAGCTGGGATTGGATATGGACCTTGGAAATATTAAGCTGGCTATTGATCCTAAATTATTGGAAACAGTAACGGTTACATCCGGTAAACCGCTGATGTCTCTCGGCATCGACAGGAAGGTATTTAATGTGGAAAAAAGTATTACTTCTGCCGGTGGAACTGCCGAAGATGTAATGCGCAGCGTTCCCTCACTCTCGGTAGACATGGATGGTAATGTTACGCTTCGCAACAGCTCTCCTCAATTATTTGTTGATGGCCGGCCAACCACGATGTCATTAGATCAAATTCCCGCGGACGCAATGGAAAGTGTGGAGATCATAACGAATCCATCTGCAAAGTTTGATGCATCGGGTGGCGGTGGTGGAATACTAAACATTGTTCTTAAAAAAAATAGAAAAGCCGGGTATAATGGATCATTAAAAACGGGTATTGATCAACGTGGACGTTATAGCTTCGGGGGAGATATCAATGTTCGCCAGGGTAAAATAAATATGTTTGTCAGCACTAATTATCGCCAGCGTAAATCCATATCAACAGGTAAAACAGAGCGTTTAACCATATTGGAAAATGCCAATACCCAATTATATCAAACCGATAATACCATACAGGAAAGATCGAATTTTTTCCTGCGTGCAGGAATGGATTACTTAATGGATAACAGGAATACAATTACTGTATCGGGATATATTACCGATGGCCGATCCAACAGCAATTCAAGATCAGCCTTGCTTATTGACACCATCAATGCAAACGGTAAAAATTCTTCTTTTAGAGAACGCTTGTCACTTCCGGGATCTGAAGCTAAAAATAATGGAGCTACTATAGGTTATAAACACCTGTTTGCCAAGTCTGGCAAGGAATGGACCGCCGATATCACCTACACAGGAAGCAATAATACACAGGAAAATAATATCAGCACATCATCATATAATTTTGTTAACGGGCCATTGAGTAACCATTTCGCCCAGCAAATTAATGGAAGTGGAAACAACGCTAATATTACCTTTCAAACCGATTATGTAAATCCAATTACTAAAAATTCAAAGATTGAACTGGGAGCCCGCATGCAATTAAAAAGTGCAAAAAACTGGAATAACATCAGTTACCTTAATGAGTCCGGCATATATACCTATATACCCCAGCTGTCTTCCAATTATGTGAACAAAAACAACGTGTTAGCAGGGTATGGCAGCTTTTCTAATAAGATCAAAAAGTTTGCTTACCAGCTTGGCCTGCGTATTGAGAGCTCTGAATCTAACGGAGAAGTTACAACCACGGGTATAAAAGGAAATGACACACTGCTTCATGTTGGTAATCATTTTCCTTTTAGTTTATTTCCCAGTATATTCCTGACGCAACAACTCGGCAATAGCCAGGAATTACAATTCAGCATCACCCGCAGAATAAACAGGCCTGATTTCTGGCAGTTGTTTCCATTCACGGATTATTCCGATTCATTAAATCTGAACAGGGGCAATCCGGACCTTAGACCGGAATTCACATACTCTGCTGAATTAGCCTACGAAAAATCGTTCTCCGATAAAAATATTTTCCTGGCTTCTGCTTATTTTAAGTATACCGACCAGTTGATTACCCGTTTCCAGGAAGTAGAGGTTAGCCCGGTAACAGGTAAGGAAAACCTGGTTAGTACTTTTATTAACGCCAACTCGAGTTATACCAGTGGCCTGGAATTTATTTATCGCCAGTCGATGGCCAAGTGGTGGGAAATGACGAGTAACCTTAACCTGTTTAATACAAAGATTAACCTGGGCAATGCTGCTATCGTTGAACAGAAAAATATTTACAGCTGGTTTGCCAAGCTCAATAACACATTCAAACTGCCGAAAAACTTTTCATTTGAAGTGAGTAGCGAGTACAGTTCCAGGAGGGTGCTGCCACAGGGCAGTTCCAAGAACGGCGGCGGAAAAGATGGGATAATCAACTTCGGGCAGCCAGCGTCTACTGCGCAGGGTTATATCAGGCCACGGTTAGAAGTAGATGCTGCGGTAAGATTCGATTTCCTTAAGAACAAGAAGGCTTCCCTCACATTACATGTTAGCGATGTTTTTAGAACAGATGCCAGTAATATCTATTCTGAATCTATATATTTCAGACAGGATTCTTATCGCCTTAAAGATCCACAATACTTCCGGCTTCATTTCACGTGGCGTTTCGGTAAGTTTGATGCTTCTTTATTCAAGCGAAAAAATAATAAAATAGAAGAAAACCTGGATGAAAGCGAGAATTAATGGTTAATGGTTAATGGTTAATTGTTAATGGTTAATTGTTAATGGTTAATTGTTAATGGTTAATTCTACTTTGACAAGTTATGAAGTGTTCTGTTGCATCTCTGTATAACAAATATATTACACAGAGTTACACGGAGAAGGCACGGAGTTTCACGGAGGGCCTCCGTGTATCTCCGTAAACCCTCTGTGTAACAAATGTATCTCGCAGAGTTAATGAATGTTCGAAAGTGAACGGAAACTGACTAAAGCAACCTGGTGTATTGGCTCATACCTCATACCTCATACCTCGTACTCATTTCAACCCCGCGATCAGCTTTTCATTCAACTTTACATAATCATTATTCTTTGCCTCTGTTGCCAGCTCGATAGACTTTTTTGCGGTGGCGATTGCGCCTGCTTTATCTCCCTGTTTGGCCTGTATTTTTGCCATCAGGTGAACCATATAATAAGCTTTAGGTTCCGCTTCAACAGCTTTAGCGGCCCATTCTTTGGCTTTTTTCAAGTCTTTACCGTTATCATAATAATAAGAGGCTGCTGCAAAATAGGGAGGTTTATCAGATTTCATCGCTTCCTCAATCTGTGCCATCACCTTACTATCTACTTCCGTTTTAATAGGAAGCACTACATGGGTGGTTTCCCAGTTTAAATGAAGTTCGCAACTGGTGGCTTTAACATTGGCGAATAATAGGGTGAATGTTTCTACCGGGTCCTTTATAGCAACCGGTTTGGCAGTAACTCTTACCACATCGCTTTCTTTTTTATAAGCGTCGGGGCTTGTAACATCTACCTGTTTGGAAATGATGATTATCCAGCTGTCCTTACCCGGAATAGTCAGCAGGCCATATTTACCCGCAGGAATTTTGGTGCCTCCGATTACAACTTCATCACCAAAAGTTAATGTGGTAGCCTGGTTGGCGCCGGTTCTCCAGATGGCTCCAAACGGCACCAGGTCTCCCATCACTTTCCTTCCTTTTATGCCGGGGCGGGAATAAGATAACTCAATATTGGACAGGCCAAAATCTTGTTTAATGGTTTGTGTAGGGCTAGGGGAGGGTGTCTTTAATTGTGCATAGGAAAGCACCTGCGAGGCACAAGCAACAAGCAATACAAAGAAATATTTTTTCATGCTAACAAGTTTTAGCCTCAAATTTACTTCAATAGCACCCAAGCAAAAAATTTGTTATCAGTATTAAAAATTGACGGTGATCAAAGCTTTTGTTTTTTTGTTTTTTAATACTTTCCAGGGTGGCCCCTCTTTAATTAAACGGATGGCTTCTTCATCTATCCATGAAGAAAGAGATTTTACTATTTTAAAATTACTCAGTTCGCCCTTTTTGCTTACTAAAAACGATACTACCACTTTTCCATGTTGGTTGTTTTGCTGCGCCTGGATTTTTTTATTGCTTTCAATGTAATGGTTAAACGAATCCAGTCCGTTTACAGGTACTGCTTCCTGAAATTCTGTGGACGTCTCTTCTGTTTTCACACTTCTTTTTTTGTCAGCTCCATATCCGACTACCACTACCTCGTTTAAAGATTGATTTGCTGCTTTGAGCCTAATTTCATTACTGGTACGATTGCCCTGCAGGTTCATTTTAGCAGTTTCAAAGCCTACGCTGCTAATTACAACAGATGCCATTGTGTCTGGCAATGTAAATTGGAAATACCCGTTAGAATCCGTAACATACGCGGTATCCATTTTATTTAATGGAAGAGATATAGCTGCATTGGAAACAGGCTGATCATTTTGATTGACAACTTTTCCGCTGAATACACTTACAGGTTTGCTTTTATAATAAGCCTGTTGTTTTCTGCTTGCCATCACCTCCTTATTCAAAATGTCGCCGCTTCTCTCCCTTTCTGAGGAGGAAGAAAGATCATTCGAATCTTTTTGTGCAGAAATGTTCCCTGATTTTTTTTCCTGCGGTGCCATGGTTACAACGGGTGAAGCCGGTTTTAATGAAGTGACAGGATTAACCGATTTTTTCAATGGCACCTGCGCTCTTTCAGGAACGGCATCTGCCTGCCTGTTTTCTACTTCGTTACGGGCAATAAGCGTTGAATCAACAACGCCGGAAGCTACGACAGGGGATGAATCCATTGCCATAGCTTTTTGTTCCTTTGTATTATTTTTTGCAATGACCGTTTTATCTGTTACTGAATTAATAGTAAAATAATAAATCACGGTTCCGGAACCAGCCAGTAATAAAAACATTGCCGCAATTTTCCACCATTGGGTTCTATAAAATGGAATGATTTTTTTATGCGTAGCCTCAATTCTCTTTTTAAGTAGCGCGCGCAATTCATCCAGGTCGCCTGTTGTACCAGCTTCACCTCTTCCCACTTTGTTACTATACCCTTCTATAGCATCGGCGAGGAAAGGATCTTCCATAGCAGTCCTTTCCATGGCATTCATCTCCCCCACAGACATCTGTCCATCCAGGTAACGCTGAATATCCGCAGCGCTATAAAGTATCTTATCGTTATTATTATTATTCAATCATCTTTTATATTAACAATTAACAATTAACCATTGTCCCCGCTTCTATGCAAATCTTTAAATTTCTTCTGCCGTTCTGGATAAGGCTTCGGACTTTACTGACGTCTGTACCTGTTATATCAGCAATTTCTTTGTAGCATTTATTCTGCAGATAAAACAATTCAACGCTCTCTTTTTGTTCGGTCGATAATTTTTGTAAGCATTGTTCCATTTTTTGCAGGTTTTCTTCCTTTTGAAATACAATATCCAGATGCTCATTTTCTGCCGATTGCATAACCAACGGGTTGAATTCAACTGTTTTTATGTTTTTAGGGCTTCGCAATTGCATCAGGCAATGGTTTTTAGCCAATGTATACAACCAGTTCCTAAAATTATCAATTTCATATCTATGTATTTTTAGTATCAATTCTTCAAAGATCTGCATAACGGCATCTTTAGACTCTTCTGTATTCTTAAGGTACTTAAGGCATACGCCATATACCAGTTCCATATAACGTTCGTATAAAACGCCCATCAATTTTGGATCGTTAGATTGCTTATACGCCCTTACCAGTTCAAGATCAGGAGGACCAGGGGTTGATATGTTTTTTAAAAAAGACAATTCTTTCTAAAAGGAGCCAGACAATTTAAAGCAAAGAACGCAAAGAAGTTTAAAATATTTTTTAAATAGTATGTAATTCGAATAATTGGCGCATCAGCTTTAAAACAATTAGATATGCGATATATAATAGTAAGCTCCATGCTCTTTCTTTTGGTAATGATATCATTTCGTTCACCTCACAGCCTCACAATTAAAGGTAAGGTAAAAGATAATAGGGGCACTCCCCTGAGTGGTGTGTCAGTTACTGAAAAGGGTACTACCAACCACACTTCCAGCGATAACAACGGTGATTTCAGCATTACGGTAACGAATGAAAAATCAAAACTGTTGTTTTATTTGAATGGCTTTATATCCACCGTGCTTCCTGTGCCAGCTAAGGGAAATATGATGGTTGTATTAAAGGCCGGTAAGGACAATACAAACAGTACTGCCACTACAGATAAAAAGACGATGATGATAAACAGATCCGAGCCATTGCTTGCCAGTCGCTCTGATATGGCGGCTATGGGTAAGGTAAAAACTGGCTTTTATTATGTACCTTCTTGCCGTGGAACACAACCGGCGGCACCTATAGTTAATCAGGGCAATATATATCCGGACCCCCGGAACGAGGAAAAATCGGGAATGAATAATGAATTCAACACGGAGGACTATGATGCTATCGTCGAGAACAGGTTTCTTGCTGTAACCGATAATGCATTGTCAACTTTTTCTATCGACGTAGATGCGGCTGCGTATAGTAATATCCGGCGTTACCTGAACGCAGGACAACTACCACCGGCGGGCTCCGTAAGAATTGAAGAGATGATCAATTATTTTCATTACGATTATCCGCAACCGTTAGGAGATGCACCCTTTTCAATAAATACCGAAATGGCCGACTGTCCCTGGAATTCAAAACACCAACTGGTGCTTATTGGATTGCAGGGCAAAAAAATACCTACGGAAAATCTGCCTCCATCGAATATTGTATTCCTGATTGATGTGTCAGGCTCTATGATGTCTGAAAATAAATTGCCACTGGTGCAATCTTCCATGAAATTATTAGTTGACCAGTTGCGCGAACAGGATAAAGTTTCCATCGTGGTGTATGCCGGTAATGCAGGCCTGGTGCTGCCTTCAACCAGCGGGTCAGAGAAAATAAAAATAAAGGACGCCATCGATAAACTGCAGGCCGGGGGTTCTACCTCCGGTGGTGAAGGTATTAAATTGGCGTACAAAACAGCTAAGGGCAATTTTATAACCAAAGGAAACAACCGGGTAATATTATGCACCGATGGCGATTTTAATGTTGGCGTAAGCAGTGATGCAGAGCTGGAAACAATGATTGAACAGGAACGTAAAAGTGGGGTGTTCCTTACTGTTCTGGGTTATGGAATGGGTAATTATAAAGATAACAAAATGCAGAAACTCGCCGACAAAGGTAATGGCAATCATGCATATATTGATGGTTTAAACGAAGCTAAAAAAGTGCTGGTACATGAATTTGGCGGTACATTATTTACTATCGCCAAAGACGTAAAACTACAGGTTGAATTTAACCCCGCAAAAGTGCAGGCCTACCGGTTAATCGGGTACGAAAACCGTTTGTTAAACAAAGAAGATTTTAACAATGATATCAAAGATGCCGGTGAACTGGGTAGCGGGCATACTGTAACTGCGTTATATGAAGTTATCCCGGTTGGTGTGAAGAATGAATTTTTAGAAAAAGTGGATTCTCTTAAATACCAGCACCAAAATAAATCTATTGATAAACTGTCTGATCACAATGGTGAAGTAATGACCATTAAATTCCGGTATAAGAAACCGGATGAGGATATAAGTAAATTGATTGAACATGCGGTTACTTATAAGCCATCTTTTTTTGCAAATACATCTTCCAATTTCAGATTTGCCGCTGCTGTTACTGAATTTGGGATGTTGTTACGGAATTCGGAATTTAAACAATCATCTTCCTTTCAGCAAGCCTGGCTGCTTGCCAAAGATGCGGTGGGTAATGATGATGAAGGCTATCGCACAGAATTTCTGCAACTGGTGAAGAATGCGCAATCTGTTGTGAAATTGGAGAAGAAAACAGATACGGTATTTGTAGATGCACAGGTGAATTATAAATAGATGATCGAGATCGACTAAAAAGAGGGTTCTACCAGGTAGAACCCTCTTATGCGGTTATAGTCAGCTTTCTCTTGAAATCTAATCTTTATTTCATAATTGGATTATTTGAATGCAGGATGAAACTGGTGTAACGTATTTCTTAAATACTCCCTGTCCAGATGCGTATAAATTTCCGTGGTGGTGATGCTTTCATGTCCCAGCATTTCCTGTACGGCCCTTAGATCTGCACCGCCTTCTACGAGGTGCGTTGCGAAGGAATGCCTAAAGGTATGCGGGGAAATATTTTTTGTAATGCCTGCTTTTTTAACCAGGTCTTTTAAAAGCAGGAAAATCATCACCCGCGAGAGTTTACTGCCGCGACGATTTAAAAATAAAAAATCTTCCTGGCCTGTTTTAACGGCTATGTTTTTCCTGATTTCCTTTCGATAGATATCGATGTATTTGATGGCCGAACTTCCAATAGGAACTAACCTTTCCTTATCACCTTTTCCTATCACCCTAATAAAACCAACATCCATATACAAACCTGAAATACGGAGGTTTACTAATTCACTGACCCGTAAACCGCAACTATACAGGGTTTCAAGTATGGCCTTGTTGCGTCCACCTTCCTGCTTGCTTAAATCTATAGCAGCGATGATACTTTCTATTTCTTCAAAGCTCAGGATATCCGGTAAGGCACGTTTGAGGGTAGGTGCTTCCAATAACGAAGTCGGGTCTTTGCGTGATATGTTTTCAATAAGGCAATACTTATAAAAGCTGCGGATGCCGGAGATGATCCGTGCCTGCGATCCCGGTGTCATACCCAGTTCGCCGATCCATTTTACAAAGGCCTGCAGGTGTTTCAGTTCTATACCATCAGGCGTTTTCATGGAATCGCTTACCTGGAGGAATTGTGTAAATTTTTCAATATCCCTGAGATAAGCCTCCACTGAATTATCTGACAACGATCGTTCTAACTGAAGCCATGCTTTAAATCCTTTTTTGTACGGATACCACATATTTTAAGGTATTTTAAATTGCAGATGGCTGAGTAACGGAATAATATTAATTTAGGCTTTCCAATCAAAATTCGCATTTCAAGCTTAATATGAAAATTAATCTTCGATTATTCAATAAAAATGTCCTTCTCTACAAAAGGATTTTCAAAAGATTTTTAAGTAAGCTGGAAAAAAATCCACCAAAAGACCTGGACAAACTCGCCGAAGTGGTGAATGACGCTGTTTGGAAAGAAGTAGATTGCCTTACCTGTGCCAACTGCTGCAAAACAATGTCGCCCACTTTTACGGTTAAAGATATAAAACGCATATCGTTGCATTTGGATATGAAACCTAAGGCCTTCCGGGAAAAATATTTATATCTCGAAAAAAAGGATAAAGACTGGATGAATAAACAACAGCCCTGCCAGTTCCTGGACCTGAGTAATAATAGGTGCTCCATTTATGAAGTGAGGCCAGCCGACTGTGCAGATTTTCCCCATCTTACTAAAAAGAAAATGGTAGACTACATACATGTACACAAACAGAACGTGCAGTATTGTCCGGCGACTTTTAAGATGGTAGAGAAGATGAAGGCTTTGGTGAATGGGATCTAATGTCTTGTTAACCGTAATTTAATGCTTTTGCTGTCAG
Organism: Chitinophagaceae bacterium; assembly: GCA_039921525.1. GTDB lineage: Bacteria > Bacteroidota > Bacteroidia > Chitinophagales > Chitinophagaceae > JADCRZ01. The sequence goes on from JBDSBP010000575.1 coordinate 48,972, forward strand.
CTATCAGCTATCGGCTATCAGGAGGAAATTACTCACATTGACCTGCTGAACGCTGATAGCCGATAGCCGATAGCCGATAGCTGACGGCCGATAGCTGACAGCCGATCGCTGATATCAAAGTAACCAAACCCCTTCGTGTTCTTTCCTGGCACATTTTTACAAATACACATCTTCTATAAAAAAGAAATCGGGGATATCATTATTTCCTACTGAAATGGATAATATATCATACTGAATTCTCTCCCATCCGGGAAACTGGTATAAAAATTCATCTGCAGCATTCATCATTTTTTCGAGTTTCTTTTGATCAACGCTTTCTTCGGGCAGCCCAAATCGCTGACTGCGCCTCGTTTTAACCTCAATGAAATGTAGAATACCAGTTTTTGAAGCGATGATATCTATCTCATAATATGAATGTTTCCAATTAAGATGTAAAATATTAAAAGCCCTCTCCTCCAGGAATGTTTTTGCCATTGCTTCACCAATTCTTCCCAGTTCGTTGTGCGATGCCATTTTTGTTTTATTTTGGAGGATAAATTCCAATTACGAATGAATACTAAAAATACCTTATTCAAACTGAGCGGCAAAGTGCAGCATTACCAATGGGGCGGTTATACTTTTATACCAGCACTGTTAGGCATACCTAACAATGAAGCAAAACCATTCGCCGAGTACTGGCTGGGCGCACATGATAATTATCCATCTGCAGTTATTGGGGCGGAACCTTCCTTTTTGAATGTTCATATTCAGGAAGATCCGGGGGTATTGGGCAAGCAGGTAAAGCAACAATTCGGCAGGTTGCCCTACCTGTTAAAGGTGCTGGATGTTAAAGACATGCTTTCTATCCAGGTACATCCTTCCAGGAAGATGGCCGTGCTTGAATTTGAAAAAGAAAACAAAGCAGGCATCTCTCTGCAGGACGCTAAAAGAAACTACAAGGATGATAATCATAAACCGGAACTCATGCTGGCGCTAAGTGATTTCTGGCTTTTGCATGGGTTTAAATCAGAAGAAGGCATCAGGGAAGTTATCAGAGCTGTCAAAGAATTTAATTTTATGCTTCCGTTATTTGATGAAGGGGGGTATGAAAAACTTTATAGAACGGTAATGGAAATGGAGCAGGAAAAGGTGAATGAGATATTGCAACCTTTATTAGACAGGATTATTCCTTTATATACTTCAGATGCCCTGCAAAAGAATAGGGCTGATTTCTGGGCAGCCCGTGCCGCGGGTACGTTTAAGCAGCCTGGCATTATTGATCGCGGCATCTTTTCTGTTTATTTACTCAACCTGGTAACTTTGCAAAAAGGGGAGGCCATCTTCCAGGATGCGGGCGTGTTACATGCCTACCTGGAAGGACAGAATATGGAGATTATGGCAAACTCCGATAACGTTTTACGCGGCGGACTTACGCCTAAACATATTGATGTAGCTGAATTGATGAAACATGTTGATTTCAGCGCTACCATTCCTGTTGTGATTAAAGGAACAAAGATTGACGATGTTGAAGAAGTGTATTTTTCTCCTTCCGCTGATTTCCAGCTGTCAAGACTTTTATTACCGACTGAACAAAGTACAGCGATAACCGCAGCCACCACGGAAGTATTTTTTTTGTTGGCTGGAGTAATTGAAATGAAAGAAGGAGATAATGAAGGCCTTCGCCTGGAAAAGGGAGACGCTGCTGTTGCCTTTGCATGCGCTGACATTACAATACACTGCAAGGTTAACGCAGAGTTATTCCGAGCCACAGTGCCTTTGGACGCATGATAACTTATTGATGGTTGATTTGTAGGGTGACCGTTTAAGACTTTCGAAGTGCCAATGACAAGTATAGACGCTGACTTCCGAAGTTTGTAAAACTTCGAAAGTCTGACATAGAGGTTCTCAATTAAGACTTTCGAAGTCTTAGAGACTTCGGAAGTCAACCCAAAATATTGTGTTTTTGGGTCAGATCCTGGTTTAAATCTATAAGGTTTGAACTCGAAGTGCCGACACTAAAAACGCAAACCTTATAGGTTTTTATGCGACAGTTTGTCAATTGATCATCTATTTTTAACCAAGATCAATTTTCAGGTTTTAAGATGAAATGAGTCAATTAAAGCGATAATGCGCTATTTTTGAAGTTCTATTTTGTTTTTATATGAAAATGAATAAATCAATAATCTGGTCGCTGGTACTCTTAATTATTGTAGCAGCTTTTTACAGGATAATACCTAACCGTCCTTATGGTTTTGCGCCCCACCTGGCAATGGCCCTGTTTGCCGGCACAATAATTAAAGATAAAAAATGGGCTTTTGCATTACCTCTGTTCTCAATATTTCTTTCCGATCTTCTTTATGAAGTATTGTATATGAACGGGTTAACTGAAATACGTGGTTTTTACGATGGGCAGATAACTAATTACATTTTATTCACCGGTATCACCTGTATTGGCTTCCTGATGAAGCGCGTAACTGGAATTCGTGTTTTAGGATTTGCATTTTTTACAGCTACCGTTTTTTTCCTGGCTTCTAATTTTATGGTGTGGATAAACGGGGCAGGATTTATTCGCCCCAAAACATGGAGCGGCTTATTGCAATGTTATACCGATGCTTTACCCTTTTACCGGGGAAGTTTGATCGCGACTGTTACTTTTAGTATCATTTTATTTGGCGGCTATTATTTTTTGTATAAGTCAACTTTTCAAACAAAGACAATCTAAAAGATGTCTTGTCAAAATAAGAGATTCACCATCAGGTATTTTTATATATAAGTTCATTATATTCTTTTTTTACAGACAGCTTTGCCAAAAGCTTCGCACTTATGACCCCTTTATCCGTAAATGGCAGATGATTTGCATAAATATCATTTGTAGTTGTGGTCAGATGATCATTCAAAGAGTTTAATTTTTTTAGAATGTTTCAATTTCTTGTTGTGATTCATAACCATTTGAAATAAGTTACCTATTCGTTTTATGGATATTGCTCATTTCAACTTTAAAATAATTTGTTGTAAATGAGGCCAGGAGTTGAAGATATTATTAAGCGTGAAATTGAATTAATGTTTGGAAGACGAATAGCCTCTTCCAGGGATTGTATACAATTAAGCGAAGAAATATTTAGAATTACTCATGCCAGGTTAAGTCACAATACCATGAGACGTTTTTATGGGCTTGTGAAAACAGATTATTCCCCATCCCATTCTACTATTCAAATACTTTGTAATTATTGCGGATTTCTCTCGATTGAAGATGTTGAAAACTATAGCACAGAAAAAAACAGCTTTTCAGATTCGCAGGAGCAGAAAAGCCTGCTTAATTATCTTGTAAACCTGTTTAGTGAATCGCCGGTGGATGATGAGATAAATGAAACTTTTAAAAGTGTAGTAAAGCAAACAATACTTTTTCTGAATCACCACCCGGCACTGGTGGAGAAGTTTCAAAGTATGGTGGCGAAAACAAAAAAGGGGCAGGATTATTACTTTGAAAGCTTCGTTAATATAGACAGGCTAAATTCATTCTATGGCAATGGACTTAGATACTACCTGAATGAAAAGGATGGGCCTGAGGCGAAGGTTTTTGGTAATTCTTTACTTGTTTTCAGGTATTGGTTAACGGAAGATGAAATTAACCTGGAGCGGCATTTTAGACTGGTAAATATTAACAGCCTTTATTCTTCCAACGCTAACAATTCGCAAAGCAGGTATTTTGCCTCGCTGCTTTTCTATGAGCACGCAAAAGGAATTTCTTCCACAAATACAGTGGCAAGTATACAGGAGTATTACGCGGAAATGCATAAAGAAGATATGGCTGCCCAAATTCATTTTGAAATTACCATTGCCGAGGCATTGATTTTAACCGGTATTTACGACGAAGGGTTGTTATACACAAATAGCGCAATGAAAAAAATTAATAACGCCGATGACATAGAAGAATCTGCGTTGCAGAATGTTTATTTACTGCAGGCTGTTGCATTATATAAAACAAATAATTTAGAAAGCGCAAAAGAGACTTATGGGCGAATCCGGCCTTCCGCTTTTAATTTTTTAAGTAAAAAATTGCATACCATCCTGTATGGATTTCTTTCTGGCGAATTAGGCAAAAATTCAAATGAACCCGATGAAAGCGCGGGATTGTTAATCTTGGAAACCGGGTTTAGCAGGCTTGCCAAATTAATTCGGTGAGCCATTATTTACTAAAATCAATAGATTTTGGTCAATAATTTTAAAAAAGAGTAGCAAAATATAAATAATAAATTCTTTAATTGGTAGTTTTACCCTACAAGCTATTGAAATATTGGCCCATGTATTGATAATATCTCCATTTATAAGGTTTTTGTCACAGATTGCCTTTGTGAACAAAAAAGAACATGAACTGTAATCTAATTTGAATTAGTTTTACATTTGAACGGTCGGTTCTGAGTTACAAATGAACGAACGTTCAATCTTCAGTTCGCTATTGAAGTCCATTCCTGAGATTTACCCTTCGCACACGTATCCAACATTTATTGTAAATTCCTGCGAACATCCATTTCCAATTAACCTCTTTAACTTGTTTGCCATTAAATCAAGATTTAACAATATATAATTTATTGTTGATTATGGTTTTATAGTTAAACAATTTGTTTTCAACATATAATATTCAGGGTTTATGGAAATTATCGACAAAAAGGATAATAAAAAGAATAGTAGTTTAAGTATTAAGCAGTTATGGGTCCGGTATGTTGCGTATTGGCCATTATTTGTTTTATTTTTTGTTATATCTGTTGCAGGAGGCTGGCTTTATCTCCACTATACAGTACCCATGTATCAGTCATCCGCAAAAATTCTCATTAAAGACGAAAAAAAGGGATCAGAAGATTCGAAAACGGAAGAGTCATTTAATAGTCTTTCCTCCAAAAAAATTATTGAAAATGAAATGGAAGTCATCCAGTCTTCCTCGCTGATAAATGAAGTGGTAAAAACACTTAATTTATATGCGCCTATTTTCGAGGAGGGTAAAATACGGCCATTACCTGCTTATACTACCTCGCCTGTTAAAATACAGGTGCAAAACCCAAATGATATAAAGAAAACAGGGAAGGTCTTTTTCAAGTACGATGGTAGAAATCCCAGGGTACTTATGAATAACAATCAATATCCCCTCAATGCATGGGTGAATACCAAGTATGGCGTTTTAAGATTTATCACCAATACCCGGTATTCAGGAGCCACGCCTAAAAACTTGTACTTCCAGCTGGTAAATCCAAAAAATGTAATGGTGGATGTGCAGTCCAAGTTAAAAGTTATTTCAGCCAGCAAATTGTCTACCATATTAAACCTGGTGATATTAGATGAAGTGCCGGAACGTGCAGATGATATATTGAATGAATTATTGGCGGCTTATAATAAAGCCATCGTTGATGATAAAAATACCTTGGCATCCAATACACTGGCTTTTGTGGAAGAAAGGTTGAGTAATGTTGGTCGTGATTTGGCCGCCATTGAGCAAAAGGTTCAGAAATATAAAGCTAACCAGGGCGCGATAGATATAGGTACCCAGGGCAGATTGTTCCTGGAGAATGTAAGTTCCAACGATCAGAAATTGGGACAAATTAATATGCAGACGGCCATTTTAAATAAAGTGGAAGAATATGTTCATTCTAAAAATAACCAGGGTGGTATAGTGCCGTCTACCTTAGGAATAAATGATGATGGGTTGTCAACTTTATTAAATAGGTTATCTGATGCCGAAACAAAGTTTGAAACGCTTAAAAAAACCGGTGTGGCGGTGAATCATCCTTCCATGCTGGCGCTTGAAAATCAAATACAAAAGTTAAAACCGAGTATTTTAGAAAATCTTCAGGGCCAGAAAGCCAGTTTAGAAGCCGGAAGGGAAAATTTATCTACCACCAACAGTCAATATTCATCACTGCTTCAATCCATACCAAAAAAGGAAAGAGAGCTCGTGGATATCAGTCGCGAGCAGAATCTTAAAAACGAAATTTATACCTTTCTATCAAAAAAGAGGGAAGAAACAGCCCTGGCCCATGCTTCCACTGTATCCGACAGCAGGGTAGTGGATAAAGCCCAATCATCTATACTTCCGGTAAGTCCTAAGAAGAAAGTAGTGTATATGATTGCTTTGACCCTGGCGCTTTTTTTGGGAGTAGGAACAGTAACCGCCAAGGAAAAATTGATTAATACTATCTTGTTCAGAAATGAAATTGAAGAGTTGACTTCTTTCCCTATCATCGGCGAAATTTCTTACGAAAAATCAAACGCGTCAATCGTTACCGGTACGGGAAAAAGAACATTTATCGCCGAACAATTCAGGGAGTTGAGAATTGCACTTAACTTTTTTAAAGCAAGTACTAAAAAAAGAAAAATACTGGTTACTTCTACGATTGCTGGCGAAGGAAAAAGCTTTATTGCCACCAACCTGGCGTTGAGCTTTGCTTTAACAGGAAAGAAAGTAATACTCCTGGAGCTTGATTTAAACAGGCCCAAATTAAGTATTAACCTGAGTGTTACCAATGATAGAGGTATTTCCGACTATTTGCTTGGAACCAGGGATCCCGAAGAAATTATAAAGAGAACTGATATACATGAGAATCTTTTTATTATACCTTCTGGTCCCCTTCCCGATAATCCTTCAGAGCTTTTGATGAATGGGAAAATTGAAGACCTGATGGATTTTTTAAATGGCATTTTTGATTACATCATTGTAGATATTGCCCCCGTCGGACCAGTTACAGACGCTTACGTACTATCCACCTTGTGCGATGTAACCTTGTATATCATCAGGCATAAATACACTCCCAAAATATTTGTAGAGAGAATGGATGAAAATAACAAGATCAAAAAATTAAAAAATGTTGCGCTTGTGTTCAATGGCATCCTTCCGCGTGGTTTTTCCAAAAACAACTATGGTTATGGTTACGGATATGGACATGAGTATAATCAAGACGGCTATTATAGCGTTTCGAAAAAACTGGTGAAAAAATAACGACGATCTGTTCTCATAAATTCTGTCGATACCTGCCTGATGCAGGTGCAACATTCCTGAAAAGGTGAAAATTTACGATCCAATCCTCCTGTAATTTCCAAACAATCCTATTGTGTTTAAATATAGTGCAAATGCTTGCCAGGTATGCGTAAACTATCGTAATTAATTATGAATCACTTTTAAAAATTAAGGAATGGCAAATATTTACATGAATGCTAAATGGCACATTGTTTTAACGAAGGCAGGTTGTGAGAAAAAAGTGGTTGGCTATTTTCAAAAAAAACAACTTGAACATTATTGTCCTTTAAACACCTTACCATCATCCGATAACCGGTCAAGAAAACAACAGGAGCCTTTACTTAAATCCTATGTTTTTGTCAGGATCGATGAAAGCCAGGTGGAGCAGGTTCGTAAAACGTCGGGGGTTATGAATTTCGTTTACTGGTTAAATAAACCTGCAATAATAAAAGAGATGGAAATTGAAACGATCCGATTTTTTTTACATCAATATCAAACGCTTCACATCGAAAAAACGGAGGTTAATATTAATGAGAATGTAAAGAGCATCAGGGCGTCTTCGATTACGAAGGAGGGGAATGTTACCGAGATGCTTCATAATTCAATCAAAGCAACATTACCGTCTTTGGGTATTGTGCTCATTGCCAGGATACCAGAAAATGCCCATACCGGAAAATTAACGTATAATAATATAACATACAATACAGTTGAAAAGCAGATCATTAAAGAGCAGTTTTAAATTGAAGAATTAAAAATTGCCGTGGAAATGCGAGATGGATAAATTGTGTAAATTTCACACTAACGATTATAAACGTTTGAATTACATAGTTGGTTGAATTTAAATATAAAAGGATTTAAATTTTTTAAACTGGGTCAATTACATCATGGAGGGGTTAAACCCACATTCCATGTATTAGACGGATCGAGATAAAAAAAATAATTGATAATGAAGCCTCAATGTGACTGAGGGACGGCGAAGCCGTATGATTTTTAGAAGTTAGACTGGGTTTTATTAATAGTTAATACAGGTGATTGAAAGCCGGATAACTTCTGATGGATCCATTAAATTGTCTTTTAGTGCAGTATATTTGGAAACGATTTCTGCCATATCGCCGGCAATATATAGATAATTAATTTAATTCCTGACTTCGTTCGCCATTCAATAAATTATGGATGGTATCAATAATGAAAATAATAGCATCGTTTTATTTTATAATAAATGTGATGTATCATCAAATCCTGGTTTTTAATACGTGCAGTTACGTAAAAGCCTAAGCTAATAACTGTATAAGTTCATGAATAAAAAAATATTAAAGTGGAATTTGATTTTTCAATATGGGTATGTTATAACCAGTATAGTAAGCTCAATAATTTTATTTCCTGTTTATTTAAAGCATATAGATGCAAGTACGCTGGGAATTTGGTTGGCTACTGGTAACATACTTGCCTGGATGACTTTAGCCGATCCTGGCGTAGGTGATGTGCTTCAACAAAAAATAGCCGAGCTCCGGGGAAAAAAAATGTATAATGAAATTGGCCAAACGATCGGGTCGGGATTTATCGCTTCCGCATTAATTTTGATTATTTCTATTATTGCAGGTTTTATTTTCTTTTTCCTGATAGGAACCATTATTAATAAAGATGTTTCTCAATACCCTAACCTGCAGATGGCGCTGGCTCTTTCGATCATCGCCACAGGTATGTCACTGGTTTCATTTAGTGTATCGGGTATTAACCAGGGTATGCATAATTCGGCTCACGTGGCAATTGCTTCGTTGATTGCCAACGGGGTATTTCTCGTAGTGAATGTGTTGCTTTTATATTTAGGTTTTGGAGTTATATCAATCGCATTTGCTAATTTATGCAGGGCTCTTTTTGTAAATATCTATAATATGGCAGCCTTGCGTAACCTGCTGAAACGAGAAAATTTAAAAGTAACATTCAATCTCGACCATTTTAAATCATTCATCCGTATTTTTTCATTTACTTCCGTTTCAAGAATAGTGAGCGGATTTTCGTCCAGTATGGACATGATAATCCTGGCAAGATTTATTCCACCAGGAATGATTACTATTTTTGAAATAAACAGGAGGCCTATCATTCTAACCCAATCCCTTGTAGGGCGCCATTCCGTTGCGTTAATGCCGTTGATCTCGCATGCAAAAGGACTGGATGATAAGAAAGGAATTAATAACCTTATTACCCGGCAGTTTAAATTCTATTCATTGGTTGCTTTATTTATTTCATTTGTATTTTGCCTGGTGTATCGTGATCTGATTGCGTTATGGACAGGGGCAGATAAATATGCAGGAGATACCATCATGTATTTATTGGTAGCCAACTTTTTCTTTTTCCTGATAGGATATTTCATGTCTAATATGGGATACGCTCTGGGTGACATAAAAATGAATAGCGTTATTAACATTACCAAAGGATTGCTACTCGGTGTACTCTTGTTTTTTGTTGCGAGGAAATATGGAATTATTGGTACACTCACCGCATCGCTCTGTGTGGTATTGATAACAGACTTTTCTTATTTCACCTACAGGCTCTATAAAATTGGATACCTGCAATCAACTTTGATAAAAAGCAGCCTGCAGTTGTGGTCAATAATTGTACCGGCTGGTTTACTCTTAGTATGGGGATGTAAAACTTTGGTGCAGCACATGTTTTCGGAAACGATGTATATCCCTAAATTACTTGTTAGCGGAACAGTTTTTGCCAGCGCCTTTATAATATTATTGGTGTTGGTAGATGCCGAAGCCCGCGACATTGCCAGGTTAGTACGAGATAAATTCATATTAGCTCCTTACTTCAAATTGAAAAAAGTATAATTATCACTCCAGCTCCTGCTTTCAAAAGCTCCTTACATAAACTCTTTGATCTTAAATTAAATATATGGCTAAATTAGTATTACTTCTTCGCGTAAAAGACGGGATTTTCTTTGTCGATGAATGGATTAAATGTTTTGAAAAACTGGCAGATGAAATTGTAGTATTGGATAACGGATCTACTGATGGTACGGATGTGATACTGGAAGCTCATCCTAAAGTAGTAAACTTCATGCGAACAACAGGATACAATGAAGGACGCGATAAAAAAATGCTGTATGAGGCGGCCAGGAAAAGAAATCCTGATTGGTGCCTTTGGCTGGATGTAGATGAAATATTTGAAGCTGAACTAACACGCACCGACTTTGACCGGCTTATGAGCAGGAGTTATGTTAATAAGTATGCATTTCGTCGTTTTCATTTTATTGACAGGGAATATTTTGCCGGCTCATGGTTTCGGTTAAACTATAGCTCGGGTCATGATCGCGTTATGTGGAGAGAACAGTCTTCCGGTTATTTTGAAAATAAAATACTTGATTCACCCAATGTAAAAGGAATTACGGGTTTGAGGATCAATACCAACTTCCGCCTGAAACATCTTGGTTACATCAGCAAAGAATTGGTGGATAAAAAAGCAGAAATTTACCGGGCTATACCCGGTGAAAGAGAAGCCGTGCTCCAGGAAATGTATCTCCAAAATGAGAAAAAAATTAAATGGTCGGATAAAAGAAATAGTAACCAGGTAGTTTTACTAAACGGCCTTTTGAATACTCTTCAATTTATAAGCTTGTTTCCACGTGGAATGAAAAAAGCAATCAAAATTGTACAGGCTCGATTGCCCAAAGAAGCCTCCACAAATAACGCATCACTTAACAAGATATAAATAATAAAAGGTTTTGAAGTGGCAAATTGTGAAATCATTCCAATTCGCCGCCTGACTGATTAAGATAACATCGTGAATTTTTCCCACATCAAAATATCGAACTATCGCTTTGAAATAAGAGAGTTCCTGATATTATTCTTTGCTTACTTCTTAATGGAGAATATCTTTTCATGGTTATGCCTGCCGGTATCCATTATACTGCTGGCATATGAAAAGCTGCTCAGTATCGTTATTTATGGATTTATGTTATATAGATTCATGCATCTGAAACCGAGCGAGAAAATTTACCTGGGCTTGTTTACGCTGATCTTGATAAGGATGGTTTTTGAATCTATGTATAAGTTTAATACACCCTTCCAGCAGTTCACTTTATTTACGGTATTGTTTCCCGTGGTGTATACCATTTTTATCAAATACGTGTTTCGTTATTATGATCTGGACATCCTGGAGTTTGTAGCTAAATTCTATCTTTTCGCCTACATCCTTATCATGTTAATCTATGGCAGAGGATTTTCTTTCAGCCTTGAAAGTGTAGACATGGATGATTATGGTCCTTTTTCCGGAGATAGCCGGATTGTGCATGCACGATCCATTTTTACAATGATCATCCCTTTGTTATATTATATGCACAGGTATATCGTAACAAAGAAATGGACGTTTCTGATACCCTTCGTTTTTTGTTTTATGGTTATCCTTTTGCATCAACACCGTTCGGTATGGAGCAGTGCTTTGGTGGCCATGTTTATTTATTTTCTTTCAAGTTTTAACACAGGCAAACTAAAGGCCACGCGATTTAGCAGGCTGGCTATGGGTTCGCTTATAGTTTTGGGTATCTCTATCTTTTTCCTGATAAACCTGGCGCCCTCTTTTATTGATTTTTTAGTTGACCGGTTTAGTGAAATATTCGACCCTTCACGTGAAGACGGAACCGGTAGTTTTAGGCGACTGCAAAGGGATACATACTTTCCTTACTTTCTTCAAAGACCTGTTTTCGGATGGACTTTCGAAGGTTTTAATTTGGTTAACCCGTTGGTAGATTGGTGGCCGGAAAAAAGCGGGCAGCACTTTCATGAGGGGTATATGGAAATGTTATATTATCATGGCGTTGTTGGATTGCTGTTAAAATATTCCTTTTTGATTTACCTGGTTGTAAAAGCGTTCAGCAAAAAATTATCTGAACAAGCGATAATACTAGTGGCATTTGCCATCTCAGGGTTGATATTCTCTCTAAGTTATGTGCTACCACTTGTATTCTGGGGTCATGTAGGAATGTGTTTATTCTACCTGGAAAGAGACAATACAGGCATTAAGAAAAATCTTGCGAAACTTAAAGAGAAATTGCCATCTGGAAGGATGGCTTTATAAAAGGCCCCGAACATTAATTTCTAAAACAGCTTTTGCTCATTAATATCAGATCATAATTATGAAAATTGCAGTGCTTTTGGCTACTTACAACAGGAAGGATAAAACGTTGAGCTGTCTGGAAAACCTGTTAAAGCAGGAAAACCTGGCTGATACACACCTGGAAATATTTCTTACAGATGATGCTTCTTCAGATGGAACAGCGGTTGCGGTAAAAACCAGCTTCCCTTCTGTGAACATCTTTAATGGAACAGGTTCACTTTTCTGGGCTGGTGGAATGCGCAACTCCTGGAAGAAGGCCTTAGGTTCCGATCCTGATTATTTTTTGCTGTTGAATGACGACACCATATTAACAAAAACTGCCATTGCAGATTTATTGAAATATAGCAGCATGGATATAACATATACTACTCCGGCAATATGTATCGGCAGCACAGCAGACTGGTATACCGGTGAAATTTCATATGGTGGAAAAAAACTAAGATCAAAGAAAAATACGAAGAGTGATGTAGTGTTTAGTAAAACCCAGTATGTTGAATGCGACCTGGGAAACGCAAATATTATGTTAGTTCCTAATTCAGTGGTGAAAAAAATTGGAATGCTATCGGATGCTTTTACACATGTTCTTGCGGACTATGACTATACTTTACGAGCAAAAAAAGCAGGTTTTAAAGTTATGGTGGCCCCAGGTATTCTTGGTAACTGCCAGGATGATCACGGTAAAAACTGGAAATCGACAAATGTTTCCTTAAAGGAAAGAATCAGGTATCTAAAAAGCCCAAAGGGATTAGCATATAGTGAATACCTGGGCTTTATTAAAGAACATTTTCCCCGCTATTTGCCGGAAGCTTTTTTTAAATTATGGATGAAGACCTTGTTTCCCTTTGTTTGGGACACTCTAAAAAAATAGAACTTCTTAACTATAACAGATGCAACAGTACACAATCAGGCTAATCAACGCCATCAACTTTCAATTTTCATTCTTTAAAACATTCTACAAGTGAATAAATCAATCATAATAGCTGTGTTCTGCTACAAAAGAGCCAATAAGTTAAAACTATGTATAGAGGCCTTATTAAAAAATCCGGAATGTTCTTCCATGGATATTATCTTTTTCTCTGACGGTTTTAAAGGGGAAAGGGATAAAGCGGGTGTATTAGAAGTAAGAGAATACATTAAATCCATTACTGGGTTCAGGAAAGTGTATAAACATTTCAGGTCAACCAATTTAAGTACCGGTCCAAATTTCCAGACTGGACTTACATTCCTGAGCGATAATTTTGAGCAGTTCATCGTAGTAGAAGACGACCTGGTAGTGTCGCCTAACTATTTAAGTTATATGCTGTCCGGCCTTTCTTTTTATAAGGATCAGAAAACTATTTTTAGCATAACGGGTTTTTGTTTCCCGTTGAGTTTGAATGATTACAATTATGACACGATTATATACAAACGATTTTGTTCCTACGGATGGGCATCCTGGTCAAACAGAACGAAAGATGTAATATGGGATGCTGATAAATTGGATAATCTAATCAAAACTTCCCCAAATTTTAAAAAGCGCTTAAATGCAGAAGGATTTGATTTATTCAGAATGCTGGATAAACAGATTAAGGGCATCATTTCTACCTGGGACATTCAAATGCAGGTTCATGTAGCGGAAAACAGGCTGAAAGTTGTTTACCCGGTGATATCTAAAGTGGCCAATATCGGATTTGATACAGAATCCACCAATACTTTTGGTATTAATTACCTGAAAACGCCGATGGATATTGGGTTGAACAGGAAGTTTCATTTTTGTAATGAGAACGTGATAGAAGATGTTCTTGAAAAACAGTTGAAAAAGCCCTACGGTTTGCAGGCCCTGGTTACAAGGAAAATAATAAACACATTTATCAAGGTAACCGCCCAGGTAAAAAAAGTTGGTTAATTTATTCTTGTTCCTGACAAAAAAGCAACCTTCATTGTTATATGCCCGTTGCATTTGATCGTATCATCATGCAGCTAAGCGTTCTACATCCACGTATGTAATAGGTGTAGGAAGAATTAAGGTAAAGAGTCTTACAATAGAAAAATTTGTAATAACAATATCCAGCCAAACCAAAATTACGTATATAAGAAAAAGAGCTATCCCACTGAGGATAGTTCTACTCTCCCCCTTGCCTTTGAACTTAATTTAATAGAACTTTTACTTTCAGGATTTTTATTTTTTGTTTAACAAGCAGTAATAGTTAGTCCATTTTATACACTACAGTAATGAAAAAAGTATACTTGCTTGGCATGTCTTTAAATACAGGTTCATACAGTGAATTTGTGAACCAGATTATACAGCATGCCGACAGAAAAATAAGTGAATACACATGTCTTGCCAATGTGCATATGCTTATCGAAGCGTATATTGACTATAATTTTGCAAGAGTTGTGAATAATGCTAACATAATTACACCTGATGGAAAACCACTGGCATGGGCATTGCGTTTTTTATATGGCATCAGGCAAGAGCGGGCGGCCGGTATGGATCTGTTACCCGATTTACTATATAGGGCATCCGTTCGTAACCTGCCTGTTTATTTTTATGGCGGAACAAGGCAGCTTCTGGATAAAACGTTGCAATATATAAATGAACATTATCCTAATCTTGTTGTAGGAGGGTCCTTTAGTCCGCCATTCAGGAAACTTACCGTAAAGGAAGAAGATCTCATAATTGAAGACATCAACAATTCCGGCGCCCATCTGGTGTTTGTAATATTAGGTTGCCCAAAACAGGAGAAGTGGATGGCCTCGATGAAGGGACGCATAAACTCTATGATGGTAGGAGTAGGCGGCGCACTTTCTGTAATGATAGGAAACCAGAGACGGGCTCCAGGATGGATGCAAAATGCCGGGTTGGAATGGATGTTCCGGTTTTTACAGGAGCCCGTTCGGTTATTTAAACGGTATTCCTACACCAATTCCATATTCTTATACTTGTTGGTGAAAGAATACGTGTGGATCAAGTTATTTAAATGACCCGCAAGGCAGTTTCACGGCAGTCATAAATCGCCTGTTGGCGGGAGCCAGTGATGTTAGATAATTCGATCCCGTCTCTCATACATCGAGGTTTGTAACAAAAAGCTTAAAAAAAAATAAATAAAAATAATTAGTATGAATTACGTATGTACCTGGTTGTGCGCCGATGAAAAAGGGGAAGAAAGTATTTTTCCGCAAACAGGGAGGTTATCCTCTTCGCAAAATCATCAGAATATTTACTGGCGCTGTTTGCTTGTTTTTTTCGTTACCAGCAAACGATTCAATAAAAACGAAAAACATATTTTGTTTACGAATGTGAAGCAGTTGCCCGTGGTAGACAATCGAAACATCAGTGTTATCCTGCAGGAGCTGGGTGTAAAAGTAGTTTTCACAGATTTCAAGTATAAAACACCCAAGGGCTTTTTTGGCAAGTTTCAGAATCAATTCTACGAGTTTTCCATTCTAGAATATATTGCCAGGCATAATACCGAATTGAAAGATCAATACCTGGTATTAGATTCTGATTGTATATTTATTAAACCGGTAAAACCATTATTTGACGAAGCGGCAAAAACAGGATTTATGTCTTTTGAAGATGATGTAAAACCTGATTATGTGATAAATGGGTTAAGCAGAAATGACCTCAAAGATATTTACGAAGATCTTCTTGGTCATAAGATCCAGGAAATTCCCACCTATCATTTGGGCGAATTTTTATTGTGCAGTGTTGAAAATATCAAAAAAATTCATGAAGATTTTATGGTATTATGGCCGCAATTATTAGAACGTAATAAGCTGGGGAAGAAGAAGTTTAACGAAGAAGCACACACGTTAAGTTACTTGTACTTTAAAAATGGTTTGAAAGCCAGTTCTTCTACCTCTTTTATGAAAAGGATATGGACGAATCCATTATTCTACCGTAACGTAAGCCCTTCTGATGTAGATCTCTGCATTTGGCATTTGCCTTCGGAGAAGACCTTTGGAATATACAGGTTGTATGATTATGCCTTTAATAAATCAGCTAATTACGGCCTGAACATGAGCAATGAAAAGTATGTTGAAATGGTGCAAAAATCTTTTGGAATTCCATACCTGCCTGTAATGATGAAAGTTGAATATTACGTGTTAAGTTATTACAGGGCATTGAAAAAAAGAGTTAATATGCTTCCGTTAAAATTAAAATTTAGTTCCTTTAATTATTGACCAGGTATCACGCAGTAACAAGTTAACGTATATGGAGTTGGATGGCGCCTGCAGTCCAACTTGATAGTGATAATTAAATTCGGAGCTACTATGTGTTCCGAAGATTATTACAGAATGTCACAAGTGAAAGTTCATGGCAATTCCTGCCAACTAACAAGCTCCATAAATTTATAAGGACAAATAATATAATAAAGTAGTATGAAAGTTTTAATTATCCATAGCTCTTATAAATATAAGGGTGGGGAAGATACGGTTGTTGCCGAAGAGTTGAAGTTATTACAATCAAATGGTGTTACTGTTGAATTACTGCTATTTAATAATGAGAGCAGTACATTAACCAAGGTTTTACAATTGCCTTTTAATATAAAGTCTTATAGCAGAACAATCAAAAAGTTAAACACTTTCCAGCCCGATGTCGTTCATATTCATAACTTGCATTTTGCAGCATCAGCCTCCATCGTTTACGCGATAAAAAAATACGGTGTTCCTTTTGTAGTAACGCTTCATAATTATAGGTTGTTATGTCCATCGGCCATTCTTTTTAATAGAGGCAAACCATTCCTGGATTCGCTTAAACAAAATTTTCCCTGGAATGCAGTTAAACAAGGAGTATATAAGGATTCAAAACTGTTAACTTTTTGGATAAGTTTTTCTATGCAAATACATCATTGGATGAATACGTGGAAAATGAGTAACCGGTTTATTGTTTTAACCCAGCATGCCAAAGATATTTTTTTGAAATCCAGGGCAAACTTTACGGATGATCAGATTTTAATAAAGCCAAATTTCTGCTCAATCCCTTCACAGGTAACTTTCAACACTTCTCCCAGCGATTATTTTTTATATGTTGGAAGGCTATCCGAAGAAAAGGGTATTAGTTTATTATTGGAAACTTTTGCTGCAAGCAGGTACAAAATTAAAATTGCCGGGGATGGTCCCCTTTTAAATGAAGTTAAATATTATTGTTCTCAGTTTCCCAATATTGAATATATAGGAGTTTTGGAAAAGAGCAGAATTTTTGATTTGCTCAATAATTGTACAGCGCTTGTTTTTCCATCTATCTGGTATGAAGGCATGCCACTTACTATTATCGAAGCTTTTGCAAGTGGTGCACCGGTCATTGCCACCAGGCTGGGAGCAATGGAAAGTATGATCAGTAACGGTTATAATGGTTTACATTTTGAAGTAGGCAATTCAACTGACCTGAAAGCTCAATTGGATAAATGGCAAAATTTTGATTCCGGGCAAAAAGAAGCTTATCGTAAAAATGCCCGTAAAACATACGAAGAATTCTATACTCCTGAAAGAAATTTCGAGCAGTTGTTATCTATTTATACTGATGTGATCAAAGAAGCAAAAAAACAGCCCACCAAGAATTTGCTCCAACTGGGACAAGCGGTGCAATAAATTACTCTTTCGATGCCGACCTTTTTGTAAGAATGTAAGTTTCATAATATTGACAGAATTATTGAACAAAATATTTATAAGAAAAACTACGATTTACCGGTTACGATAAAAAAACCGGCGACTTACGGTACTATTTTTATAAAAGCAATGGTGTGTCTCTGCCATTGCTTTATATAGCGGTTAAGCTCCTGCTTTTAACGCTTTTTTGTTTACCCTAATCCTTCCCGGGTAAACTATCTCCCCATTTTTTTTCGTGTTGACTGGATTAGAACTAACCTGAGTGTATTGCTTAAGCTTTTAGACTTTGCCTGCCATGTAAACTATAAACTGTTTCGGCCTGGCTGAATCAAAGGAAATTAATATCTTTAGTACAATAAAATTAAAACGTAAACCCTGCATGTATCAGGTAAAGATGCAATCAACAATTTATTCCCATGCTTACAATAGATGCTTATAACAACTGGGCCAAAACCTACGATACGGACAATAATAAAACCCGTGATCTTGAAGCCAAGGCAATCAGAACAGTGTTGGGCGAAATCATAGTTGACAATATTATTGAGATTGGCTGTGGAACAGGAAAGAATACACAATGGCTTGCAAGTAAGTGTCGGCAATTGACGGCGGTTGATTTTTCCAGAGAAATGCTGGAATTAGCCAAAGAAAAAATAAAAGAAACAAACGTCCAATTTAAGCAGGCGGATATAGCGGTTGCATGGAATATTAAAGAAGCAAGCCTGATTACCTGCAGTTTGGTTTTAGAACATATTAAAAATATTTCGTTGGTTTTTGAGCAGGCCGCGATGCACCTCCACCAAGACGGCCTGTTATATATTTGTGAGTTGCATCCTTATAAACAACTACAGGGAAGCCGCGCCAGGTTTGAGCAGGATGGTAACCTTATGCATCTTGAATATTTCATTCATCATATTTCTGATTTTTTTGAATCAGCTTGGAAAAACAATCTTATTTGCGAAGATTTGCAGGAATGGTTTGATACAGAAGACCGTGGTCAGACGCCCAGGCTTGTATCCTGTCTTTTCAGGAAAAAATAATCTTCACACTGTATTAGAATCAAACAAGCATTGTATCATAAACGAACATTGTCGTAGCCTATCTTTTTTTTAAACGTACAACAATCAATAAGATATAGATCGGGCATTATTGTAGCTGATTTGAGGAAAAATAGTAAGATATTGATATGGCGGTATTTAAACCTGTGAGGTATATCCCAAAGTCGCATTATCATATTAAATTCCTTAATCAACATAACTATGTTCAGAAATTATTTGCTTACAGCCTTTAGAGCCATCCGTCGTAATATTGGCTATACTGTTCTGAATGTTTCAGGCTTAACGTTAAGTATTGCCTCCTGCCTTTTAATTTTTGTGATCGTACGTAATGAATTAAGCTAATGATAACTTCCACCTAAAGGCAGGTAGAACGTATCGCGTTACCTTACATGCATTGGACTATAAACCCTGCTGTATCCATGGCGGTGGTTCCGGCTATGCGTACCGACTTTCCTGAATTAGAACAGGTATCACAAGTCAGGTATCGTAAGTCCGGCCTCGTTAAGGTGGGCCAGGAAAGATACAATGAAAAAGGTTTCGCCTTCGCAGATGAAAAATTTGCAGAAATTTTTGATTATGAGTGGCTGGCCGGCGATCCGAAAATGGCGTTGACCGAACCTAATTCCGTTGTACTAACGGAAAGCATCCCACGAAAATACTTTGGTCATAAGGATGCGACGGAGCAAATTATTAATCTTGATAACAGGCTCGACCTTAAAGTAACAGGACTGATAAAAGATGTGCCTGGTAATACTCATCTGCCATTTATCTTCCTGGTATCTTTTGAAACGATTAAAAAAGATATGAAGCAGGCTATGAGCAATTTCCATGCAATCTTGGATGGAAGTTTTGCGTATATCGTTATTGCCCTAGTTATTTACATTAAGCATCTTCAGAAAAAAATACCGGATTTCATTTCCAAAAACTGGGGCAGGGAGATTGCCAAAGAAGCCACGTTGAACCTTCAACCATTCAAAGAGATCCACTTCGATCAGCGTTATCTTAACAATACCATCAGCTCTGCAACATCCCGGGAAACTTACTGGACCCTGGCCGCGGTAGCCTTGTTTATTATCATAACAGCCTGTATAAATTTTATAGACCTGGCTACTTACCAGGCCATGAGCCGTGCCAAAGAAGTGGGCGTTCGAAAAGTGATGGGAGCTCACCGGTACCAGTTAATTCAGCAGTTCCTGGGCGAAACTACCTTCATGGTAATAGTAGCGTTGTTGCTTGGATTGATAGCTGTGGTTGCTTTTTTACCGCAGGCAGGAAGATGGTTTGATATTAAAATACAAGCCAGTCACTTAATGGAATGGCCGGTCTTCGGAATGCTTACTGCGATTACGTTATTGGTTATTTTGCTCGCAGGTTTATACCCGGCTTTTGTACAATCGTCTTTTCGCCCGGTAGATTCTCTCAAACCAACGAAGTCTTTTTCCTTCAGGGGATTAACCCTTTGCAAAAGCCTCGTTTTCATTCAATTTGCTGTTTCGCAAATATTGATCGTAGGAACATTGGTGGTAGCCGGCCAAATGGACTTTTTTCAAAACCAGGATTTGGGATATAATAAGGAAGTGGAAATTACTTTCAGGAAGCCGGATAAGGGTAAACGGGAGGCTTTAAGACAACAACTAGCTGTCTATCCTGGTGTAAAGGAACTCAGCTTTTCTTCAGGGCACCGCCGTACAGCAATAGCGCCACCAGCTTTTCATCTAATGAGTTGGGCGTTATGAAGGCTGATGTAACGGAAGTAAAATTGATTGATGAGAAATATATGGAGTTCTTTGGTTTGAAATACTGGCCGGAAAAACTATTGCCCAAAAAGATGAAAAGGATACTACAAGGGGAGTTTTGGTTAACGAAACCATGATCCATAAATTGGGCATCATGGATCCCCATGATGCAATTGGTAAACATATTACCCTCGGCGGTGCATAACCGGGGTTATCCTGTTGCAGGATACATCAGTAGACTATATTCTGTTAGGCAATTATGCAAATGTTATGTCAACTTAAAATGACGCTTTAGCTATCAGCCTTCAGCCTTCAGCTATCAGGAGGAAATTACTTCTCGTATTGTTTTCCTGGTAGCTGACTGCTGACTGCGGATAGCTGATAGCCAACATAACAGACAGTTCATTATTCACCTGACATTAATGTGGTAATAAAGGATTTATTTTGTGCTAATCTCCAGAGATTAAATTAAAGGATATATTCAATGGGTAAAAAAGAGTATGATGCAGTTGTTGTAGGTTCGGGTCCCAATGGATTATCCGCCGCCATTGTTTTGCAACAGGCAGGGTTGGCGGTATTGGCGATAGAAGCAAAATCAACTATTGGTGGTGGTTTACGTACGGCAGAATTAACATTGCCCGGTTTTAAACATGATGTATGTTCAGCTATTCATCCCATGGCGTTAGCCTCTCCTTTTTTTAACACACTGCCATTAGAAAAGCATGGACTCCAATATATTCAACCGGAGATAATGGCAGCCCATCCTTTCGATGATGGCACTGCAGCTGTTTTGCAAAGATCATTGGAGCAAACGGCCCGTTTGCTCGATGCTGACGAAAAAGCTTATTCAGGATTACTGCAGCCGATTCTGAAAAACTGGCCGGCCCTTATAACTGATATTTTAGCTCCCTTTCATTTTCCCAGGCATCCTTTGCTGATGGCAAAATTCGGCATCAATGCCATTCCCTCTGCTTTATTTTTATCAAAAAAATTTCAGACACAAAAAGCAAGAGGCTTATGGGCAGGCATGGCGGCACATTCCATTCAACCCTTGTCTAATTTAACCACCTCTGCCATAGCGCTGGTTTTAATGGCGGCGGGGCATTCAGGAGGCTGGCCAATTCCTAAAGGTGGCTCACAGTTAGTAGCAGAGGCACTCGCCTCTTATTTTATTTCTTTGGGAGGGAAGATAGAAACAAACAATTATGTAAGTTCTATTGATGACCTGCCATCATCGAATGCCGTATTATTTGATATTACGCCAAAACAATTGCTGAAGATAGCCGGGCATCGGTTGTCTCCTGTTTATCGTTGGCAGTTGGAAAGATACCGGTATGGAATGGGTGTATTCAAAATAGACTGGGCGCTCGATGGCCCCATTCCCTTTACCGCACCTGAATGCAGGAGTGCGGGTACCATTCACCTGGGAAACACGCTGGAAGAGATAGTCAGCTCTGAACTAAATACGGCTAACGGGCAGCATCCGGATTCGCCTTTTGTATTGCTGGCACAGTCAAGCCTTTTTGATGCCACCAGGGCTCCGGAAGATAAACACACAGCCTGGGCCTATTGCCATGTACCAAATGGTTCACAGGCTAATATGACCGCAGCCATCGAGAGACAGGTGGAGCGTTTTGCCCCCGGCTTCCGGGACCGCATACTCGCAAAACATACCATAAACACCGTGGAAATGGAAGCCTACAATCCCAATTACATAGGTGGAGATATCAATGGGGGCGTCATAGACCTGGGCCAATTGTACACAAGGCCCGCTTTACGATTTTCACCCTATCGCACCTCCGCAAAGGGCATTTATATTTGTTCTTCATCCACGCCTCCCGGAGGCGGGGTTCATGGCATGTGCGGATACCATGCCGCCAGGCAGGTGTTAAAAGATATCTTTAAAATTGCTTTGTAAAGATAATATGACGGGTATAATTGGTTCTGCCTTTAATAACGGGAATAAGCGTGGTATATAACAATCATACAAAAAAAATAGAATTAACTTAGCCGCTAATTTATCAATCATGAAGACAGCAATCATAACAGGTTCCACCGGCAACCTCGGAAAAGCAGTAGCGCATAAATTTATTAAAGAAGGATATCGCGTAGTAGGCACGGTAACACATAAGGATGATGCCACCACTGAGTTCCCGACTGATAGTTTCGAAGGGGTAGCAGTAGATGTGGAAAATGAAGAAGATGCCAAAAATTTCGTGGAAAAAACTTTCTCAAAATATGGCGCGATAGATGTTGCCGTTATAACAGTCGGCGGTTTTGCAAAGGGTACTGTTGCCGAAACAAAAACGACTGAAATTATAAATCAATACAGGTTGAATTTTGAAACAGCCTATAATATTGCACAGCCTGTTTTTGTACAGATGATGCAGCAGGGCAATGGTCGCATTTTTTTGATTGGCTCACGGCCTGGTATAGACGCAAAGTACAGTAAGGGTATGGTAGCTTACGGATTAGCCAAGTCCTTAATTTTTCGCCTGGCAGAATTGATGAATGATGAAGCGAAGGGCCATAATGTTGTAACCAGTGTGGTGGTGCCGAGTACGATTGATACGGAAGTGAACCGTACATTTATGCCGGAAGCCGATTTTAATAGCTGGGTTAAGGCTGAAGAAATTGCTGGTACAATTTATTTTTATTGTACGGATGCCGCCGCTGCCTTGAGAGAGCCTGTTATCAAGGCTTATAATAATTCATAGGCTGGTTATACTTCAAATATGACTCCACAAAAAAAATTGGCATTCAAAAATAAACTTAAACAGCTTTGCCATTCCATCATAGAACAAAGAATAACCACCACAAAAACTGCCATTGAAGAGGCCCAGCAAACTGCAAACCTTGAAGGAAAGAGTTCTGCCGGTGATAAGTATGAAACGTCCAGGGCAATGGGGCATTTGGAAAAGGATATGCAATCCAGGCAACTGGCAGCGCATTTAAAAGAAATGGCATCTCTTCATTCAGTAAACATCGAACCTATTTACGAAACTCCCTCAACCGGTGCTTTCATTCAATGTACCCATATTTCATTTTTTATTGCCTGCGGTTTAGGCAAGCAAATGTTAGAGGGCAACCCGGTTATATTTTTATCTCCTTATGCGCCGCTCGCAAAAAGTTTATCCTTAAAGAAGAAAGGAGATAGCATTGATTTTAGTGGAATTCAGAATATTATTATTGATGTGTTTTAGTTTAATAACATTTATATCTGATATCTAACTTTCTCCAGATTTGACATTTGGCAATTGATCATAAAAAAAATGTCAAAGCGTATAAATAAATCCCGAAGGGTTGACTTAATTCCGGCGAATAATGTCAGCCCATCGGGGTTTGTTTTGGACCGAATGATTCAGGTATAGTTATGATATGTCGGAACTAATGGTCGATAGCCGATAGCTGACAGCCGATAGCCGATAGCCGATTTCAAAAGAACTATGGCAATTCTTCAATTAATATAGAAGTATCGTCCTCAACTACACCGGCAGAATTACTGGCATCCTTTAATTTTCTCAGGTTATCCAGGTCTTTTTTTGAGAAGTCTTTATTAAGCAATTTTCCTGCTTTCCGGATATGTTGCTGGAATTTTTTTTCTCCCATAATAGTTTTAAACTCGGAAAACGCTTCTTCCAATTTTTGCTCGATTAGTACACGGTTAAGTTTTTTAGCTGGTATTTTCTCCTTCCCTTTTGATTTTTTCTTGGCCATAAATACCTTTTTGTTTCAATAAAATTAACAAAAAGATAATAAGTCCAATGTTAAGTTTATGCAATTGTCAGTTCCGGTAGTATGTAAAGACACGCATGAAAACGAATATCTTCCTGTCTTCCAGCCCGGTGGGTCGGAATTTCAAATTGTCTTTGCCGTTTCGCCGGCAACAAGGATATTTGTAAAACTTATCAAATCACCTTCAATGCGTACACTTTTTTATGTGATAAACCTGGTTTTTTGTTTAATGATGGGTCAGTATTCTTTCTCGCAGGATGTTTATTATTTCAGTAATGGCCTCGGAATTAGTTCACCCAGCCGCTATGGAAGAGAAGCCTTGTACACGGACCAACTTGCTTACCAGTTATATACCAATACATTAAAAAAACCGGTGGAAGGGGGAGCATTCGGTCTAAATGAGCAGGGACAAAGTATTGTTTGGCAGGTGATTAAAACGGATAGCCTTCACCGTTTCAGACCCGCACGCGGGTTCGGAGGATTTGGCAGCAGGGGAAGCGCCGGTTATTTATATTTAACTTATTCCTCTCCCAAGGAAAAAATGGCCCTCTTAAATATTAAAGGTAACAGTAGCGTTTATTTTAATGGTGTATTGCATATGGGAGATGCCTATAGTTCCGGATGGTTATATATTCCTGTCAAACTAAAAAAGGGATTGAATGAAATTTATGTACGCGGACAATTCGTTACGGCAAGCCTGGTATTTCCTGTGAAGCCAGTTACCTTGAATACTGAAGATCCAACATTGCCATCTATTATAGTGAATAGTCAGAATAAAAACCTGGAGGGGGCTGTGGTGGTTGTTAATACATCTTCCACAATTATAATAAACGCACAGCTCAAAGCTACAATAGCTGGTAAAGAAGTAATTACCTCTTTGCCGGAAATTCCTGCTTATTCCACCCGAAAAATAAAATTTGGTTTCAATGCAGATGATGTTAAAACCAAAGGGAAATATCCCTGTGCGCTAACACTAACCGATAGAAACAAAAGCCTGGATGAAACTACGATATCCATAGAAGCTGTAGACGCTGGCGATAAATATAGTTCAACCTTTACCAGCGCTATCGATGGAAGCCTTCAATATTTTGCGGTCACGCCGCAGTTACCCTCACACAGGCCTGGCTCAGCGCTGTTTTTGTCTGTGCACGGCGCCGGCGTGGAAGCCATAGGCCAGGCAAGGGCATACCAGTCAAAAGATTGGGGAACATTAGTAGCAGCCACTAACCGTCGCCCCCGGGGATTTAACTGGGAAGACTGGGGCAGGCTGGATGCGCTGGAAGTATTGGACATTGCGAAAAAAACCTTTAAACCAGACCCACTTCATATTTATCTTACGGGTCATTCCATGGGTGGGCATGGAACCTGGTTCCTGGGTGCCACTTACCCGGATAAATGGGCGGCTATCGGTGCCTGTTCGGGGTATCCCACGTTAAAAGGATATGGCTCTGCAGATGGATTGATACCTGACAGCAGCAGTTCCGGCACGGAACAGATTCTGCTTCGTTCCAGTAACCAGAGTGATGTAATTCAACTGGCTACCAATTACAAACCTTTGGGTGTTTACGTTTTACATGGCGACGCAGATAAAACGGTTTCTGTTAATTATGCCCGGCAGATGAGAAAAGTATTGGCAGATTTTCAAACTGATATGAGTTACTACGAGTATCCCAATGGAGAACATTGGTTTGGTGACCAAAGCGTTGATTGGAAACCGTTATTTGATTTTTTTAAATGGCATACCCGCTTAGCGGACAGTTCCATCAATACCATTGATTTTATAACCGCTAGTCCCGGCATATCTGCCAGCTATCGGTGGGCCACTATTCAACAACAGGTACATCCTTTGTTATATAGCCGAATCCGGCTCAACCGGAATAAGGGAATGAAAACGATAACCGGTTCTACACAAAACATCCAAACGCTTAAACTAAACCTGGAAGATTTTGGAAGTAACAGCTCTATAAAAATCACGCTCGACAGTCTTGTTCCGGTGTTTTATACCACCAAAGGCAACCAGGATAGTATTTTTCTTAAAAGAGAAAATGACCAATGGACGATAGCTGGTTTGCCCGAAACATTTGAGAAAGGGCCACAGCGTTATGGTACTTTTAAAGATGCTTTCAATAATAGGATGATCTTCGTTTACAGTACTATTGGTACAAAGGAAGAAAATGAATGGAGCGTGAATAAAGCTCGTTATGATGCCGAGACCTGGTACTACCGGGGTAATGGTGCTGTAGATATAGTTGCAGACAAAGATTTTATTATGGACAGATACAAGGGTCGTGGCGTGATCCTCTTTGGAAATGCGAGTTCCAATGCGGCCTGGAAAATCTTGTTGAGTGATTGCCCCATACAGGTGGAACGCGGAAGTATAAAAGCAGGTAGCCAGGTATGGAAAGGTGACGACCTGGGAACTTATTTTGTGTGGCCCATTCGCAGTTCATCTTTCACCTCCGTTGCCGTGATTGGTGGTAGCGGGTTGAAAGGCATGAAAGCAAGTAATGCCAACCAATATTTTGCCGGTGCCAGCGGTTTTCCTGATTTTATGATATTTAACCTGGATATGCTTAAAACCGGAAGTGCAGGAGTTAAAATGGCCGGGTTCTTTGATAATAACTGGCAGTTAAATGAAAGTGATCTTGTTAAGAGTAAATAAACGTATAAATCGCCAACCGGTACTGAACGAACGGTATCGTTTAAGATTCGGCCGGTTCAATCGTAATGGTTGTATCAGCTATTTCATTATCAACAAATCTAATATAATATGAAAAATACAATCCGTTTTCTTACCGTAGGGGTAATTGTTATTTGCCTGTTTGCGTTTACCGCAAACTTTGTTAACCAGTCTTATTCTAAAGCGGTAAAACCGCCAGCAGCATTGATGCCGGTTCCCACGGAGCAACAAATGGTGTGGCACGAGATGGAGCTTAATGCATTTATACATTTTACCACCAACACCTTTACTGGCCTGGAGTGGGGAGAGGGCAGCGAAAAGGAATCTGTTTTTAATCCAACGCAACTGAATGCGGAACAATGGGTGAAATCCTTAAAGGACGCGGGTTTTAAACAGGTGATCCTTACCTGCAAACACCATGATGGATTCTGCTTATGGCCGTCTAAATTTACCGAACACTCGGTAAAAAATAGCCCGTATAAGGGGGATGTTGTGAAAGACGTGTCCAATGCCTGTAAAAAACTGGGTTTGAAGTTCGGCGTTTATTTGTCACCGTGGGATCGTAATAATGCAAATTACGGTAAACCTTCTTACATCGATTATTACCGTAACCAGCTTAAGGAGCTTTTTACTAATTATGGCACAGTAAGCGAAATGTGGTTTGATGGTGCTAATGGTGGCAACGGGTATTATGGCGGAGCAAACGAAACGCGTAAAATAGATCCGCTCTCTTATTACGACTGGCCGAATACGTTATCCCTGGTGCGTTCCCTTCAGCCTAACGTTCTTTTCTTCAGCGACGCCGGTCCTGACATTCGCTGGGTTGGTAATGAAAGAGGTTTAGCGGGGCTTACCAATTGGAACATGATTAATTATGATACCCTGTATGCCGGAAAGCCCGGTATTGATAAAGTTTTAAATAGCGGTTCAGAAGATGG
>JBDSBP010000576.1:0-11317 GCA_039921525.1 Chitinophagaceae bacterium
CACTGCCGGCAGCATTAGCCATACTTATTGCTCTGATAACAGTAAGTTTCCAGGCTATAAAGGCGGCCATCGCCAACCCGGTAAAAAGTTTACGAACAGAATAACTGATCATTAAAATCTAAAGCAATAGTAATGTTTAAAAATTATTTTAAAATAGCATGGCGGAATCTTTCAAAAAGCAAGGCTTACAGCGCTATTAATATCTTTGGTTTGGCCGCAGGCTTGTCAAGTTTTATAATTATCCTGCTATATCTCAATTATGAATTAAGCTATGACAAATGGGATGCATCACTAAAAAAAGTATATAGAATATCTCTTAACCTGAACAATGATATTTACCCGGGAACACAAGCTCCCTTAGCCTCCTTCTTAAAAGAAAAATATCCAAATGTAGAGGCTGCTACCGCCACTATGCCAGGTGGTGATTATGAAGTGTTGCTAAGCACTGATAACAAAACGATCTATCAAAAAGGCATGGTAACGGTGGACTCGCTATTTCTTAAAGTATTTCCCTATAAACTGGTAGAAGGTAATGCCGCTACCGCTCTTAACCAGCCAAACGCCGTTATTATCAGCGAAGAATTAAGTGGTAAACTTTTCGGAAATGAAGATCCACTTGGTAAGACGATAAAAATGTATAATAGCCTTGTTGGAGTGATAACGGGTGTTATGAAAAAGCCATCCGGCCCATCCCATCTTAATGTTGAAATGTTAGTGCGGGATATTTACGAACGGGAAAACAAACATTGGGAAAATTATTCCTATCAAACCTATGTCAAATTAAACAATACTGTTTCAGAAAAAAAGTTAGAAGATGATATAAACAGGCTATATTATAACGAGCGTTTAAAGAAAGATAATAAATCATTTGAAGACTATAAAAAAGCGGGACAGTTAACCTCGCTGTTTATAGACGCAGTGCCAAATATTCACAACTTCCCCAAACATGGCAGCAGTAACTTTAAAACTGTTTCCATATTACTGATACTTGCTGTTTTATTGCTGTTAGCAGGCGCGATCAATTTCAGCAACCTGGCAATTGCAAGGTCCATGAGTCGTGCAAAAGAAGTAGGCGTGCGTAAAGTATTAGGCTCTGCACGCAAACAGTTAATTCTTCAATTTATGTCTGAAACGGCCTTACAATGTTTGATAAGTTTATGTATTGCTGCATTGATGGTTTTTATAGCCTTGCCTTATATTAACAGCTCTTTCAATATCAAATTGAACTTCTGGCAACAGGATAACACGGTATTCGTTATTGCGCAAATCGCTTTGTGTTTATTGATTGTTACATTGCTTTCCGGTTTATATCCTTCTTTATTCCTCTCTCGTTTTAATACCACAAAAGTTTTGAAGGGTGATTATTCAAGCGGGCAAAAAGGCAGGCTGTTCAGGAACAGTTTGATTGTAGTGCAATTTATGGTATCAGCATTCTTTATCGTTGCTACGCTGGTTATAAGCAGTCAAATGCATTACATGCAGACTAAAGACAAGGGCTTTTCGGATGCTCAGGTAATGCGTATCATGACCACACAAAAAACAAGAGAAGCCGGTTTTTCTACAACGAAAAACACGCTGCTGTCTGTATCTGGTGTAAGCCAGGTAGCGAAAACAACCAAGGTGCCGGGAGACAAGGTGCTGGATACATCCACCTTCAATTTTAAATATGAAGGAAAAGAATTCCGTTTGGCTTCTGTAAAAATAAGCACCGATTATTTTAACACCTTGCATGTTCCCCTGGTGCAGGGTAGATTATTTACCGATGATAACGCTGATCAAAATACGCGTACGGCCATCATCAATGAAGCGGGTGCTGAAAAATTGCATCTCGATAACCCAATAGGCAAATTTATTTCATTTGCTCATTGCGACAGTGTGCCTGTTGAGATTGTAGGCGTCGTTAAAAATTTTAATGTACTTGGATATGAGAATGAGGTGCAGCCGATGGTCTACACCATTGGAAACAAGGCGTGTTTATACCAGTCGGGTGGTGCTATACTGGTTAAGCTAAACAGCAACCACATGCAACAATCTGTTGCAGACATTGAGCAGGCCTGGAAAAATATAGAACCGGGTTTCCCTATCCGCTATTCTTTTTTGGATGATAATTTCCAGCAATTATTTCTCTCGTATGTGAGGCTGCAAAAGGTAATCGGTTTTTTTGCAGTTATTGCTATCCTGATTTCTGCAATGGGTTTATTTGCACTAACGGCGTTTTTCACAAAACAGCGCACAAAGGAAATTGGTGTAAGAAAGATATTGGGAGCAAGTGTTACCCACCTTGTATCATTACTGAGTAAAGAACTGATATCGCTGGTGCTGTTATCGGTATTAATCATTACACCAGTTGCTTGGTGGGCTATGCATAAGTGGCTTCAAACATTTGCCTATCGCATAAATATAAGCTGGTGGATGTTTATCGCAGCTGGGGGGGCAACGGTATGCATTGCGTTGTTAACTGTAAGTTTCCAGGCAATCAAAGCGGCTATTGTAAACCCGGTGAAGAATTTGAGAACGGAATGAGGGTGCTATGCAGGACCTGGGTTTCAGTAAAAACCAGACAATAATCGACACAAATTTTGATAAGAATAAAGATGCCTTCAAACAATCGCTTACCTCCATACGTGGAATACTATCATCCACTTATTCGTCCAGCATTCCTGGTGGCAATAATGATTCCGCTTACTCGGCGGTGCAGAACAAAGCCGGCGATATGCAGAAAGCAAATATTGATTTATATTTTGTTGACTACGATTATATCCCACAATATCAATTGAAGATGTCTGCAGGACGTTCCTTCTCCAGGGACTTTGCAACAGATAGCATGCAGGCAATGATCATTAATGAAAGCGCTGCAAGGATGTTAACCTCAGGGAATGAATGCAGCATACAGACAGGTCAACGGGTACGTGTGTACGAAGGGAAAGAAGAACTTGTTGTTACCAGGAAATCGAATAATATAATCGTTTTTAAAACGCTCAAAGGCAAACGGATGATGTCCGCGTAAAGCAAAACTGAATTCATTCTGAATTACTTTCCCGCATAAATCAAACATCCCAATCCTACAATAAAAAACAAAAACATAGCAGCAATAAGAGCGTCCGTTCCCCTGGGTGCGTTTTTAAATTCCTTCCAAATAAATACCCCCCAAAAAGCGGCGACTAACGTTGCCCCTTGTCCTAAACCGTAAGATATTGCAGGCCCAGCTTTCCCCGCGGCTATAAGATTAAAGGAATTACCAAGGCCCCAAATCAGTCCGCCCAAGACGCCCACCAAATGGGTTGCAAATCTTCCCTTGAAATATTCTGTATAATTTGTTGGCGAACCTTGCAGAGGCTTCCTCATAAGGATGGTATTAAAAAGAAAATTACTTACAAATATGCCGACTGAGAAAATGAACACGGCCGTGTAGGGCGTCATTTTACCAGCGGATGGATTCTCAAAATTCTGAAGATCCATGGAAGAAGCTATAAATCGATAAAAGAATGACATTAATAGTCCTCCCAGCAGTGAAAGAAGAATTCCTTTTGTGGATACTTTCTGGTTACCGCTGCTGGCCTTTTTATAGGCAATAGCATTTATAATGATGGCAGCTGCAACAAATGTTACACCGGTAAATAATAAAACAGGGTTTCCCTTTTCCGCGCCAAAATAATTAACCAATACACCGAGCACCAATGCAAGGCCAATTCCTATAGGAAAAGCAACCGACATGCCTGCGATAGAAATAGCAGCAACTAAAAGAATATTGGCAGCATTAAATATTATCCCGCCTATAAAAGCACTACCAATGTTACTGCTGTCTGCCTGTTTTAGATCATCCAAAAAGCTCCTGCCCTGTGCGCCAATACTTCCCAAAGTAAGAGCGCTAAGCAAAGAGAATAATAAAATGCCAATTACATAATCCCAATAAAACAACTCAAAGCGCCAGGTTTTTTCGGCCAGCTTTTGCGTGTTGGCCCACGATCCCCAGCAAAGCATGGTGATGAAACAAAATACAATAGCAATCGAATAATCCTCGATAATGAACATGGCAATTGTTTAACGTGGTTAATTATCAACTTCATTCCGATAAGGCGCAGATGCCTGCGCGCCGAGTTTTGTAACCGATATCGCTGCGGCCTTACAGGAAAATAAAACAGCATCCAGCATCGGTTTACCTTCAGAAAGTGCTACTGCCAAAGCGCCGTTGAATACATCACCGGCGGCTGTAGTGTCAATCGCTTCTACCACCGGCGCGTTAACTTCGCTGAATACATTTTCATGCAACAGCAATGCTCCTTTTGACCCCAGGGTAATGATCACCGTTTCAATGCCTTTCTTATTAAGTACTCGTGCAGCCTCTTGTGCAGATTTTTTATCAATTACTTTAATGCCGGTTAACATTTCAGCTTCCTTTTCATTGGGTGTGATAATAGTAACCCTTGCCAGCAATTCATCACTAAGAGCACAGGCCGGTGCGGGGTTAAGAATCAATTTTATTGTGGCTTTAGTCGCAACCCAGGAAACATATTCTACGGTTGATAAAGGTATTTCCAACTGCATCAATATCAGGGAAGCTTTTTCAAGAACTGCTTCATGCAATTGCAGGTCTTCTTTACTTAATGCATTGTTAGCGCCCGGCGCTACAACAATGCAATTCTCTCCTTTTTTATCTACGGTTATCAACGCAACCCCGGAAGGAAATTTTTCATCGGTGGAAATATAAGCTGTTTCAATGCCTTCTTTTCTAAATAAAACTTTTGCCTGTTCGCCAAAAATATCATTTCCAACCCTGGCAAAAAAAGTAACGTTGCCTCCCAGCTTTGCGGCGGCTACTGCCTGGTTGGCGCCTTTCCCACCTGCATTCATATAAAAATTACCACCTAAAATTGTTTCGCCGGGCAGGGGCAAATGGGTTGTTTTAATAACCATATCTGTATTGGAGCTACCAATGACTATGATGGAAGGGCTACTCACTTAAATAATTATTTTAGATTGATTCGATATAGCAAATTATTACATTCTAAACTACCTTTATTTTGGTTACCATTCAAATTTATACGCTCTCATTCTTTTTAGGCAAACTTGTTAGTCAATCTCTTTGTAAACAATCCAATTTATTCCCTGGGTAATAATTGAAAATGGTAACCGTTAGATACTCATACTTATTTCTTGAAGTATTAATTCGCAAGCACCAGGGTTTGGTGATTTGGAGGAAGATAAATTGCGGATGTGGTTTGAAGGAGTAAATTCGCTGACTCAATGGCTAAACAAAAATTTTTTACGGATAACTTCGCTTAGACAGGTGAAAAACAAAAGGTTCAAAGCCAGGATTTGGTGGCACGATTATTTAGCAATAATTGCAAACTCACTACACATGAACAATATATTCAGGGGATTAATTGCTGGTTATGGAGCAAAAAAACTGGGCGGAGGTTGCTTTAGCACTATTATTGTGTTTTTAGTAATCTGGTATGCCCTGGGGCATTGTGGTAATGATACGTCGTCACGCCAGGTAAATCCAAGAAATGGATCTGTCATAAAGCCTCATGTGAATGCACAAGTCGCATCAACATACCACACTGGTACAAATTATTCAAAGTAGGTCTGCATCACCGGGCTGAGTTAACCACCAGGATTCGAAGGCACAAAGAGAGCGCAAAGAAATTAATATGTTCAAGACTTTAATGAACAATTAGTCTATTTGTGCTCTCTCGTCATTTTTATTGCCTAAAGGATGAAAACTGCGCTTCTCCTTAATTTATTGACGCGATAAAATTTAGCCTTCTCCCACTGTCATAATTGCCCCCTTAAATTGCCGCGTTTGCACCCTTTACCTTGTATTTACATGGATTAACTTTACAAAGGCATACTGATTCACTTCAGGTTGGCCGACAATTAATTTCTTGACTGTTAACCTCATCAAAATGGAAAAAATTACCGTTAAAGACAACAGGTTGTATTCGCTCGTTTTTCTGTATGACCTGCACACCAAGTTATTCAATAATGTAATTGAAGGTATTTCTGATACCGATGCACACAATCGTTTAAATACAAAGGCAACGCATGTTGCCTGGATTGCAGGCAGTGCGGTAAATGGAAGATATGAACTTGCCCATGTACTGGGTATCGATCTCAAACAAACTTCTCCCGAATTTTTCCAGGGGTATAAAAGCATCCAGGAAGGCGCCACGTACCCCCCATTGGAGGAATATAAAAAAGATTGGGAAATCATCAGTCCAGCTTTCAGGGATGCACTGATAAATTTACCCGCTGAAAAACTCGATGGCGATGATCCCTTTGGGATGTCAGAAGAAGGCGGTGAAAAATTCACTTTTTTTGATACGATTGCTTTTATTATTGACCGTGAATCCTATTGCATCGGCCAGGTAGGTTTATATCGCAGGCTGCTGGGATACGAAGCGATGAAGTATTCATAACAAACATTATGCATCAGTTTGCCTGGAACATAACCCGGTATTCGGAAGGAGTCATTCCGACGGTCTTTTTACATATTTTTCTAAAAGATTTTGGATCGTTGTAGCCGGATTTAAAAATAACTTCCGTCATTGATCGCCGGTTTGTTCTAATAATTTCCTTCGAAAGTCTAAATCGTGTTATTAAAATGGAGCAAACGAGCTGTCAAAGTTTGTAAAATATTAAATCCTTTTTTTAAATGTAATAAACAAAATAATAATATCAATAAAATAATCTATCCACGGTGTCAATAAAAACTCTTCATAAAAATAGATAAAAAAATTTGTGCAACCAAAAGGTTCCATATATATTTGTGACCAAAAGGTTTCCTAAATTATGAGAAGAGATGTGTTCCAGGCAATAGCCGACCCAACAAGAAGAGAGATTATAGGTTTGATTTCCCGGCAATCGCTGAACGTTAATTCGGTGGCAGGGAAATTTGATGTAAGCCGTACCGCCATCTATAAACATTTGAAAATTCTGACAGAATGTGGTTTGGTAATCATAAACCAGCAGGGGCGTGAGCGTATCTGTGAAGCCAGGCTGGATAAGCTGAACGAGGTGTCGGACTGGGTAGAAAAATACCGCAAAGTATGGACGGAAAAGCTGGATAACCTGGATGCTTACCTGATAGAATTACAACATAAAAATAAAAAGCATGGCAAACACAAATGAATTCATGAACGAGGTCACAAGTCGCTTCGTAAATATTACTCATACTTTCGACGCGCCAAGAGAACTTGTCTTCAACGCGTGGACAGATGTTAAACAGTTGGAGCGCTGGTACGCGCCGAGGGGCTGTACCATAAATTTCACGCAGTTTAATTTTCGCGAGGGCGGTGCCTTTCACTCCTGTATTAAAAGTCCTCATTACCACGACTGCTGGTGC
Source organism: Chitinophagaceae bacterium (assembly GCA_039921525.1). GTDB lineage: Bacteria > Bacteroidota > Bacteroidia > Chitinophagales > Chitinophagaceae > JADCRZ01. The sequence continues at coordinate 7,349 of JBDSBP010000576.1, forward strand.
AAAGGCATTTACCAGGAAATCATAGCACCTGAACGAATCATTTTCTCCATGCATATCGCTGATGAAAAAGGTAACCTCCTTCAACCAAAGGATGCCGGTATGGATGAGGAATGGCCGGCAGAAACTATTGTTACCGTTACATTTAAGGAATATGAAGGCAAAACCATACTTACCCTTCGCCAGACAGTAGCAGAGTCCATCGCTAAACGTACTGGTGCCTATCCCAGCTGGATCAACATGTTTGATCGTCTTGCCGAAGACCTGCATATTCATAAGACATCATTGACTTCAATTTGATACAAGTATAGCTTGCAGGAAATCTTGATCTTCGTTTACTAATTCCAGTTATAGTGTTTGAATGATATTACTATGAGTTAAATTTTCAAATACTAAATTAAATAGGGAAAGGTATTTACTGTGAGGTAGGAGTAATCGATTGTCGGGCCAATATAACCATTTAAATAATTGTTAAAAACTTGTAATTCATTCATTTTCAATCGTCAAATTTTTAGATATAGAAGTCTTTCGATTCGCAGCCCAATAACTTTTGAAATTATGTAATTCATTCATTGTCAATAGGTAAATTTTAATAACATAAAAGATGCGGAACATACGGTTTTAAATAACCCCGGCATTTATGCCGGGGGTTAGAAGAATTCTTATTGGGCTTTAGCCCAAGCGCTGCCTGCCTTTTGAGGTGCTAATTTTGGCGAGAAACTGGGCTAAAGCCCATAGAAAATCAGCCTGTAACCCAAGGGGGAAGCCTTGGGTTATCAATAAAGCAGCCCTTGGATCATAACTCTGGTTGTTGGCGTAAGTTATATAAAAGGCACGAGGTGTGAAGAAAACCCTTTACCTGGCAGGCTGCATTAAATGAGAGACTGCTACAATAATGTTTAATAAAATCATTTATTTATTAACTCAAATTACGACGAATGAAAAAAACAAAAATCTATTACTGGATCTTCACCGGGCTTTTAGCGGCGTTGATGTTAGTGTCTTCTATTCCGGATATAATATATTCGAAGGAAGCAGTTGTTATGATACGTGATCATTTAGGTTATCCTCTTTACTTTCTTCCTTTTATAGGGGTGGCTAAATTCCTGGGGGTAGTGGCTATTCTCATACCTGGTTTCCCGCGCATTAAAGAATGGGCGTATGCTGGTTTTGTGTATGATCTTACGGGAGCTATGTATTCGATGATTGCTGTGGGTGACCCGGTGCAGAACTGGTTGCCGTTGATTATTGGTTTTATTGTCATTGCCTGCTCGTACATCTTCCATCATAAGAAATTAAAAGCGGAGGTATTAAATAAAACGAACAAGTACGGCAAAATGGAATAGTTTCAGGTGGTAAAATTATTGTCAATTAGGATGTATCAGATCTAATTAAATGTTTAAAAAATTGTCGCAATTAACCCTTAATAAGTCGTTTTTGCACCTTAGAATGTTCAACCAATGACAATATATTTGAAGAACTCACAGGCGAATATTAAAAAGGGTTACAATGAAAATCAAAAAAAAGGAATTGCTGTACATCAATAAAACAGATGAGGTGAACGAGTATATGAAATCTCTTCAACATCCGCTAAAAGCTGAAATAGAAGCGGTGAGAAACATCATCAAAAATGCCAACAGCAAAATAGGAGAACGCATAAAATGGAATGCACCCAGTTTTTTTTATAAAATGGATATGGCGGCTTTTAATCCCGGGTCTCAAAAATTTGTACAGATAATCTTCATCTTTCCTAAAGGATTAATAAATTACGAAGCGGGTTTATGGCAAGGCGATTGGAAAGACAGGCGGGAAGCCAGGTTCTATGATAAAGCAGAAGTGTTATCAAAAAAGACATCTCTCGAAAATTTCGTAAATAATTGGATTGCGCAGATGAACGAATAATTTTTTAACAGATGAGTTAGCGTTTTTTTATTAAACTTGGTTATACCTTCAATCATCCGAAAAGCAGGATCAGAGTTTTATGAATTGTCATCTGTTCGAGGGTATAGATGGTCACTTATGAAAAGATATGTGGATGAAACAAATGCCATGATGCATCATTAATATTTGAATAATAGTTTTTGTGTAATATTTATTAACAACTAAAACAAAGAGAATGTCAAAAGTAAATCCTTATTTAAATTTTCACGGTAATACAGAAGATGCATTTAATTTTTATAAATCCGTTTTTGGTGGTGAGTTTGTTATGCTACAGCGTTTTAAAGAAACACCTCATGGAGACACCATGTCGGCAACCGATAAGGAAAAAATCATGCACATAGCGCTACCCATTGGGGAAGGAACAATTCTTATGGGAACTGATACATTGGATTCCATGGGACAAACTTTGACTGTTGGTAATAATTTTTCATTTGCAATTACGCCAGAAAGTGAAGACCAGGCAAACACTTATTTTAAGGCTCTTGTGGACGGTGGTAAGGTGGTTATGCCAATGGAAAAGGCTTTTTGGGGAGCTTATTTTGGAATGTTGGTCGACAAGTTTGGAATTCAATGGATGGTGAACTACGAAACAAAAGAAAAATAAAAATCAACAGCATTGAAGCAATCTATAATTACTAATCAGTCGATGCAAGCAAGAAGAATTATGGTAGAAGTTTTTAAAACCAATGTAGAAGATCCGTATTACGCGAATATACTGGTAGATCAGATTCAAAAGGTTTTTGTTGGCTATAAAGCAAATTTTGACCTGGAGGATTGTGACAGGATCCTTCGTGTGATATGTGCTAGCGGGATTATAGATGCTTTAAGCCTGATTGATTTTTTTAAAGATTTCGGTTTTTATGCCGAAGTGTTGCCAGATGATCCGTTGCCGCTTCAACCATCAATAGTTGGTAAAGTAACAATTTCCAATCCCCATTCTAGTATCTCGAATATCAGCAGAAATTAGTTTGATCATACGTAAATAAAAAACCTGTAAAATCTAAAGATCTCACAGGTTTTTTATTGTTTATTTTTACTTAGCCGGGAATTGGTTTTACAACTCACGGTATTATACTAGCGATCTATTTGATTGAAATTTGTTATTTCATGAAAACCTATTAAGAAGTTGTTGGTAACACCCCTGCCGATCTGTACAAACTAAAGCGCGATAGATTTTTCTGTCATCATTTTCCGAAGATTAATTAAACCATATCTCATTCTGCCTAACGCGGTGTTGATGCTGCAACTTGTTAAGGAAGCGATTTCTTTAAAGCTTAATTCAGCAAAATGACGAAGGATAATAACTTCACGTTGATCTTCAGGTAGAAATTCCAGCATTTTGCGAACGGTGGTATGACTCTGGCGTTTCATGATTTTTATATCAGCGCCTTCTTCACTAAAATTCAGCACGTCAAAGATATCACGATCATCCTTCGTTTTAATAGTTGGCGTACGTTTAACTTTCCTGAAATGATCCACGCACAGGTTATGCGCAATACGCATAGCCCAAGGTAAAAATTTTCCTTCCTCTGTATAACGTCCTGCACGGATAGTGTCGATGACTTTAATAAACATATCCTGGAAAATATCTTCAGCCAGGTGCTTGTCTTTTACCAGGAAAAGAATGGAGCTGAATAATTTTTCTTTATGCCGAACTACAAGCACTTCCAGGGCCTGTAAATTATTATTCTTAAAAAGATTGATTAATTCGTTGTCTGATTTGTGTAGAAGTAATTTCATAAGATTTTAACGCTTAAAGGATTTTATAACAGTATTGCCTAAGAGAATCCAAAAGTTAATGTTGCATTTTTTTGTGCTTCTTACTTTTGTCTCACAAAGCTATATGCAATCATAATCTATAAAACTGACGTTTGGGAGGAGGGTACATGATTAAAGTCATGTTTCTGATTGACATTTAGCAATAAATAACACATTATAGAAAATACCCTTGGAGACGGGTAATAGTTATTGCTTACTTTTATATTTTTGATGTTCGCAAGCATAGAACGCTGAATTTAGTACTTAAGTATA
>JBDSBP010000577.1:0-3120 GCA_039921525.1 Chitinophagaceae bacterium
CCATTAAGAACGAGCGAATCAAGTTCCCCCCGGACACAAAAACCGAAGGAGTTTACTGCAACACTTTTCTAATTATTGGCACTAATAAAGTCGTCCATATACCATATTCTTTACCCGAAAAATGCAAATCGTCATATGCTATCAAAGTATGATCCCACGCGGCTTTCCTGCTTTCTTTGGTAATATTAAGATAGTTAACCTGGTATATTTCTGAAATGCGTTTGTTTAACAGGTTGAAGGCATTTAATTCACGGGCGATTTTTTCCTTATCAGCATGGATGGCAAATGGCGTAACTGAATAATCAGGAATTGATAAAACAAAAACCCTCTTTGGCCTGTTGCCCGCAAAACGAATCGCTTTTTTTAACAATGAAATAAATTCAGTTCGATATTCCTCGATCGATCCGCCCTGGTATTGATTATTTACGCCAATTAATAACGTCACCATATCATACAAAGGCATGGCTTCTTTATCCTTTAAAGCAACCAGTAAATTGCGGGTTGTCCATCCTGAAGTTGCAATAATTTCAGCATCGGAAATATTATATCCGGCCGTACGCAAACTTTCAACAATCTGAACGGGATAGCGCTCATTTACTTTTACAGATTGGCCAATGGTGTAAGAGTCACCGAGCGCCAGGTAACGCTTTAATGTAGTGTCAGGTTTAACCGGGTTGGGAATGGTATCATGTACCCGCAAAATTTTAATAGAAATTAATGTGCTGGGAAACAGCTCGGATGTCCACAATGTCATCGTCAAAAAGAAATATAAAGATCTTAAAAGGTTTCGCGTAGTCATACTATTTAATAACTGTATTACTTACGAATAATTGCACCGCCTGGTTCTTTTAAGTATAATTGAAAAAGGGATGATGATTTATAAAAAAATCCCCGTTGTGATAAACACAACGGGGATATATTATTAAGGGTGAACCCTTTTGGTTGATATTAGTAACCACCCATGCCGCCCATATCAGGAGCACCATGACTGTGTGCTTCTTCTTTCTTAGGTTTGTCAGCAACTACACATTCAGTAGTTAACAACATACCTGCAATAGAGGCCGCATTTTCCAAAGCGATCCTGGTAACTTTAGTTGGGTCAATTACACCTGCAGCAAACATATTTTCATATACTTCCGTGCGTGCATTGAAACCAAAATCTCCAGTTCCTTCTTTAATTTTCTGTACAACGATGCTACCTTCAATACCGCTATTGATAACAATCTGGCGAAGAGGTTCTTCGATTGCTCTTTTAACAATAGCAATACCTGTTGTTTCATCATCATTGATACCTTTCAGATTTTCCAGACCTGCGATAGAACGGATGTAAGCAACACCACCGCCTGGCACAATACCTTCTTCAACGGCAGCTCTTGTTGCATGTAACGCATCATCAACACGATCTTTCTTTTCTTTCATTTCAACTTCTGTAGCAGCGCCTACGTAAAGTACAGCAACACCACCACTTAACTTAGCTAAACGCTCCTGTAATTTTTCCTTGTCATAATCAGAAGTCGTTGTTTCAATCTGGGCTTTGATTTGATTTACACGAGCTTCAATATCTTCAGCTTTGCCTTTTCCGCCAATGATGGTAGAATTGTCTTTATCAATAGATACGGAAGAAGCTTCGCCGAGGTAAGTAAGATCAGCGTTATCTAATTTAAATCCTTGTTCTTCACTAATAACAATACCCTTGGTAAGTACAGCTATATCCTGCAACATTTCTTTTCTCCTGTCTCCAAAACCCGGGGCTTTTACAGCGGCAACTTTAATAGTACCCCGTAATTTATTAACCACCAGGGTTGCCAGTGCTTCCCCTTCCAGGTCTTCAGCAATGATCAACAAAGGACGGCCGCTTTGAGCTACCTTCTCCAGAATGTGGAGAATATCTTTCATTGCAGATATCTTCTTATCGTAAATCAGGATGTATGGATTTTGCAGTTCAACTTCCATTTTTTCGCTGTTGGTAACGAAGTAAGCTGAAATATAACCACGGTCGAATTGCATACCTTCTACCACATCAACACTGGTATCGGTACCTTTTGCTTCTTCAACGGTAATTACACCTTCTTTACCAACTTTCGTCATAGCTTCAGCAATCAATTTGCCGATGGACGGATCGTTGTTCGCAGAGATTGAAGCAACCTGCTCTATTTTGCTATTGTCGTTACCAACATCCTGCGACTGTGCCTTCAAACTTGCCACTACAGCAATAACGGCTTTGTCGATGCCACGCTTTAAATCCATTGGATTAGCGCCGGCAGCAACATTCTTTAACCCTTCACTAATAATAGACTGGGCAAGTACAGTTGCAGTAGTTGTACCATCACCTGCGATATCAGATGTTTTACTAGCTACTTCTTTCAACATCTGGGCACCCATGTTTTCAATAGGATCTTCCAGTTCTATTTCTTTAGCTACTGTAACACCATCTTTTGTTACGGAAGGAGCGCCGAATTTCTTTTCGATTACTACGTTACGACCCTTGGGACCTAGTGTAACTTTTACAGCGTTGGCCAGCGTATCAACACCCTTCTTCATTTTATTACGGGCATCGATATCGAAGAAAATTTGTTTTGCCATATTAATTTAATTTGGGAATTTGAGAATTCAAAATTTAACATTCCAGGTACATAAATCCTTTTGGATTTTATTGTCCGGAAGATGAAAGCAATTAGACGCGGAATTAAACAATTGCTAAAATGTCACTTTCTCTCATGATGAGGAAATCCTGACCATCAACATTTATTTCAGTACCGGAGTACTTGCCATATAATACGGTATCGCCAGCTTTTACAGTTACCGGTTCGTCTTTTTTACCGGGGCCTGCAGCAACTACTTCACCACGCTGTGGCTTTTCTTTTGCAGTATCTGGAATTATAATACCACCTGCAGTTTTTTCTTCAGCAGCAGCGGGTTTCACTACTACCCTGTCGTGCAATGGGGTAATGTTTAACTTGTTAGCCATGTTATTTGTTTGATTTTGTTTTGAAATATTAGGTGTGCAAAGCTAAACGAATTTCATACCAAACCGCTAAAGAAGGTAAAATTGGGGAATTCTTGGCAGTTTGATAGGGGAAATTGACAGTTATGGTATTTAGAGTGACAACAATGCAAGGG
>JBDSBP010000578.1:0-7964 GCA_039921525.1 Chitinophagaceae bacterium
CCTTCCTGTTTAGGAAATCCTTACCTGTGGCGCCAATTTCACAAGGTTGATCAGGAGCGATTAAACGATAACTATCCTACAATCATTGATGAGATTGCGATACATGTGAGACAAAGTCGGATATCCACGCAACAGCAATAATAAAGGTGTATCAATTGCACCTGATACCCTGTAAAAATATCTCCACGCCGTTGATTTAGCGAAGAATAATATGTTTTATTTTTTATGTCAACCTTTTAAGTTGAGATGAGCTAACGTTTTTAATTGGCTTTCAGCTATCGGCCTCCGATTAAGTATAATCTGTTTTCCGAAAAGGGATTTAGATAAACTAATCCTTACAATATTTCGTAGCTGAAAGTCGATAGCTGATAGCCGCTGCAGCGCGTCAACGAGTCGGCAACCTGGTGGCAGCTTCGATTATAAATGCAGCCACCTCCTTCGGATGGGATAACATAGACACGTGAGCCGAGCGAAGCTCCAGGGTAGTAGCCTTAATCATTTTGGCTTCTGCCCGTTCCAGTTCCGGGTGAACACTCCGGTCTTCAGTGGCTATGATGCACCAGGAAGGTTTTGTTTTCCAGGCAGCAGTGGTAATTTTTTCTGTCAGGAACTTTTTACCCCATGGTCCCTGGGTAGCATAAACAATCTTACGTTCGGCAGGTGGTAAGTCCTGGACAAAGTTTTCAGAAATTCCTTTTTCAGAGAGCAACAAAAATCCCGAAGCATCTTCACGGGTTTCTGCATCTCCTCCTGCCGAAGGGTAGTCTTTTACCACGTCTAAAACCGTTTGCCCATCGTTGGGAATTAAAGCAGAAGCATAAAGTAGCCCGGCTACTTTTGGATCATTGCCTGCCTCGGTAATAACCATGCCAGCGGAAGAGTGCCCGCATAACAATATGGAGCCATCCATCAGGGCAATTGCCCGTTTAGTGGCCACTACATCATCCTGCAAAGACGTGAGTGGATTTTGAACGGAAACAACATTGTACCCTTTACCCTGAAGTATTTCAATAACCTTCGACCAACTTGAGCCATCGGCATAAGCACCATGAACTGGAACGATATTTTTTACTCCTTTGGAGGCGGGCTGGCTTGGTGCCTGCCGGGAACATGCGAAGACTAATATTAATGCCGTGCCGGCGATTAACAAAAAACGATTAAGTAAAAACATAAGTGAAATTTTATGGGTTGTTTAAAAAATGCGCAATAGATATACTACGCAGGAAAGAAAGTGAAGACGCTTTAATTAGAGCTCGGCAATTGAGCTAACACGGAAAGTTCAACCTCTACAGATGACTGCGCGTCTGTCAACACGTTGGGTTCGTCTACTGCCGACTTGGTTTCCAGGGGGCCCATCAACCCCATCCAATCCTTTTAAGAATTCTCTTACACGACTGTCCAGGTGCGGGTCGCTGGCAAAACCAACACGGTTAAAACGTTGTGACATGGTCTCTGTGCTCATAATAACTGATTTATAGATTGTTTTTAAAATTGTGAAACCCTTAGTTTATTTATTTTTTTTTACTCCTTTATTTCCAAGGCCTGATGTTTTTTGAAATTGCTCAAATTGTTATCGGCGTTCAGCTATCGGATACCAGCAGATCAATACAGGTTATCTTTCCTCCTGATAGCTGATAGCTGACAGCTGACAGCTGATTGCATATGCATCAAATTAAGGTTTAAAGCCAGCCGTGATTGCCAGATCCTTTTTAGTATCGAGAAAACTATTGACATAGATCCCTGCAGCAACCCGGTTAGTTCATCGGTTATATGCAGGAGAAACAGTTTAATAATTGCATCCTTTACGTTGATAAAACAAAACTCCATCTTTGGTAAGCAAGAGGCTTAACTGTTAATGTCATTGTTTTTGATCATTCGATTTATTTATGCTGACGCCTGATTCTATGAAATTTTTATTCCGGGAGCACGAAGAAATACCGCCCGGGCCTTTCTTTTCGTAATAGCTACACGTGGCAAAAACAATATCAGCATAATTAAGCCTTGCAGGAAATCACCATTTAATACGCTTTAATCAAACGTAGAATCAAGCGCTCTTGCAGCTGAAGCAGCAATGGTATCCTGAAGTGAACGGGTGCTATTCGAAATTTTGATACAAGCTTGTTGACTGAAATGTACGTATTTAGCACTTCTCCTGCACTTTTGGGAAGCTGCTGCCTTTATTTTTCGATTCTGGGAATTGCTTAAAATTTATAGTCAGGATTTGCTAAACAATCTCTTTAAAATACCCGTATACTAAAATTGAATTTTTAGAAAAAGATCTGGGCGTCAGCAGTAGAACTGCCATTCAATATCTGGAAATCTTGATCGAAAAAGGATGACTTCGAAAACAAAAAGCAGGACGGAATAATTTTTATGTCAATGAAAAGTTGTTTCGCCTTTTATCGGCTGGGTAAAAATAATAATTGAACGGGGAACATTTGAATGGAAAGATCGTCCGCCTCTGACAACTGCCCGAAAAAGCTGTTACTTCAAAAGCATCTTCAAGGGAGAAAAATCAGAGATTGCCGATTTAGAAGACATTTATAATACGTAACCCCTGACGTGAAGAATTAAGTTGTTATTGCGATGTTCTGAGAAACCATCTAGCTAAATGTCTGTAAAACCTATAGCTTATCCAAATGTAAATTTTTCCGGTGAGAGTAGGTACATCCGTTTGTTGATTTCCCGCTGGTTATAATATTCCGGATTCCATTTTTGGTTTGCAGACAATCCCAGCCAGTCGCGATATTGCTTCCGTTCTTCCCGGGTTCCCGACCTAAGCTCTTCGAGCATACGCTCGTAGCCGCCGATGCCGCCGACATTCTCCGGTGGACATTCTGCTGCGCCATTAACGCAGAGAGCAATATGTGCTTCGTTGTTTGTGACAGCTTCCAGATCGATCTGATGTTCCCAATGATCGCCAAAGTCATAAATATATATTAAGTGGTCACCGGGTTTACGTATCATCTTGTTCAGTGTCACTTTTCGCGCATCTGTCACCAGGAAATCATCGTTGGGAATTCCGATGCTGTCCTCATCGGACATCCCAGTTTTACAAAATTGGAACAGGTGGCTGTTTTCCCACCCGAATGCAGCCTGCACCGCCAGGTGCAGCTGATAAAAACTATGGGTAGCAGGCAGCCAAATTTCCCGCCAGACGAGCGGGTTTGTTTCTAGTAAAGTAACTTTCAGTTGTAAAGTGTTAAAGGTGGATTTTTGCGGCATAATTATCTTAAACATAAAGATAGGTGTTAACGTTGCTGAGAAAAAATTCATGAAGCGTTCCCAGGGATTTAAGCAGGAATATCGAAATTTTTTGGGAGGGTTATGACTAAACTATTTCTTTACACCACCCCCACCACTTTCCAAGCAAACGGCTTCGACTTTTATGGATAAAATAGTAATAGTCATGGTTATTATGGATTTCCGCAGTTACGCGATATTATACTCCATAGCGTGTGCCCGCCGACGACCTGTGTTTATGAACAGGACGTACAGTATTATCTTGAGCGCAGGGATGAAGAATTTGATAAAAAAATGGTAACCATGCTGGCTGTGTATAGAGATGTAATGATAAGCAGTGAAGAAAAAGTAGAAGCAAGAAAGAAAACAACGGTGTCATATGATGAGAAGCCGGGCATACAGGCGATAAAGAACATTTCAGCGCAACCTCTTCTTTTACCAGGCAAATACGCTGGCATAGGAAGAGACTATGAATATAAAAGGCTGGGTACGGTAACTTTGATGGCAGCCATAGATTTGCATACTGGCATCATTATACCAATGGTTAAAGACAGACATCGAAGCACATAGTTTATTGAATTTCTAAAACAGTTGGATGGCAAATATCCCCTGGATAGATTATCAGCTTCATTGCCTGAAAGATTTGCCGGCAAATTAACAAAAACATCAGGACTTCCAACTGAAGTACCCGGAGAATTTAATTTCACTTTTATAATTCGATTTTTATAACTTTCTGCAACATAAAGACAATTCTCATCGTTAGATAATACTAAGCCATTAGGATTATCAAGACCAGAAACTACAATTTTCTGATTCCCATCTATTCCCAGAAAACACACTTTCCCATCATGCCTTACCGAATCAGTAAAATAAAGATTTCCCTTCCGATCTGTAATCAGGTCGTTGGATGTATTAACCCGGGAATCTGCACAATAGCCTTCGATCTCATTCTTCAGAAACTTTCCTTCACGACTGAATCTCTTTACTAAAGCAAGCATGCTGTCACATATTAGATGATCTCCCTCGGGTAAAATAATTTGTCCGTTCGGGTATACCGATTTAGCCCATTCAGAAATTTCATTGCGACTATTTATTTTTTAAGATAATTCCTCCGTTAAGAGTTGTTCAGAATATGTTGCCAATTTCAACTGTAACTGGCCCCTCAGTGTAAAATGGCAGGTTAGCAATTTTTTCGCTAATAAAGTTCCTCTTTTTAATCATTTACAAATTATAAGGAATTATTAATTATATGTCAATAGATATAATGCTTACCAATACTTGCTTTTAAGCTTTCTCCCTATTTTAAGAATCCACGAGAACAAACTCTTTATCAATTTAATAAGCTAACCTGGACAACATGTTCAAAATCTAAACCTGCAGCTTCCAATATCAGTCTCAGATTTTCAAAGGATCTACGACATTCCTCCTCAAACGTACCGACGATGATGTTCCCTTCCTTATCAACAGACGCTTGCCCCGAGCAAAAAACATATTCACCACTTTTGATCGCTGCTGAGAAAGGCAACTAGCTCTTCGGTATATTGGGACCATCTATCTTTTCCTTACTTATCACAATTACAATATTCTTCGTTTTGAAATTTCACCTAATTCAACACTAAGTGCTGAAATGGGAATCCTAATAGCACTAGGATGAAATTCTATTATTAACTTCCAAGTTTTCTATTATAGCATCGAGACTGTCCATTATTTCGATTAATTTCTGTTCGTCCCATTCTTTATGCGTATTTCCCAATGGTGCTTTTGTTTGTCCTATATCAATGTTATACTTATGTAACATCGCCTTTCTCAGGAAGGGCCAAACATCAGCTATGACTAGCCGAATTATTTTCTGAAATTCAAGCATAAACACTTTTGCAAGATCGTACTCTCCATTCCTGAATGCATTCAGTACCTGTTTACAAGGCACACCCCAAAGATTATAAAAAGTACCAATTGCACCCACCGTGCCACAAAGTGAGGCGTGGCACAACAATTCGTCTGAGCCGCTGAATAACTTTAAGCGATCGCCTGCATGATTATGGATTAAGCTGATATCCAACAACTTATTAGTCGTCAATTTCATTCCCGTCACATTTGGAATTTCAAACAAATCATTAATAAAACTTATAGTATCTCCAGGCATGGAATTGTCACCGAACAGGTATGGAAAAAATGGAAGATCTGTTGCTATTGCTATGCTTCTGTAATGTTCTAGGGCCATTTCTGTGGGTCCGGGAAAATATATAGGGCCGACCGAGGAAATCCCATCAACCTTACATGTTTTGGCATGCTTAGCCAGCCTGACTGATTCGTCAGTTGTCATTGCGCCCACTTGCAGAATAACCGGAACTCTACCATTTACAGCCTCACTGACCGCAGCAGCTACCTTTTTCCGTTGGCCTTCTGTAAAAAGAACCCCTTGCCCCGTAGAACCTAATATATACAACCCATCTAAATTTTGAGTGATTAACAATTCAGACAATCGTCCCAACTCTTTAAGATTAGGTTGTCCATCTGCTTGTACTGGGGTTAACATTGCAGGCCATAAGCCTTGAAATTTATTTTCCATTATTATTATATTATAGGATTGAGTTCACTTGAAATCTTATATGCTTAAGACATTCTTTACTGTCAAAAAAATAATGGTTTGCAGCTGTTTCTGCGATCACCGCGGTTGAATTAGGATCCTTAAAACCATGACCGGTAACCAGGCAAACGACATGGACACTTTTATTAATTTCATTATTTTTCAACGCAAGTTTAACTCCAGCAAGCGCAATGGCACCCGCAGGTTCACAATAAATACCTTCGCTTTTAGCCAGATCTTCCTGACTTTGATAAATGGGTTGATCTGACACGGTATATCCTTTGCTGTTAGTTCTTTTAGATAATTCAATTAATTCATTTCCATCCAATACGTTAGGAACCTGTAAGCCGCTAATTGACGTAGTACTTTTAGTGATCTCAACGGCCTTCAAGTAACCTTTTCTAAGTGGGCTTGCAATTGTATCATTTCCTTCAGGCTGTACACAATGCACCTTTGGAATTCTAAAAGTCGGTGAAAAATTTTTCCATGTGTCAAAACCCTTCATCATAGCTAATGTTAAACCTCCACCTCCAGCGGGGGAAAATACATGATCGATTTTATTACCGTGGCTTTCAGCGATTTCATAGGCAATAGTTTGCACACCACTCATCCCAATTGGGCAATAGTGATAGTCACTAATTTGCACATTTGCTTCAAGGCTCTCATCTATACTTTTCAATTGAGCCATTATGTCCTTACTAACTTCTTTCTCTGTACCAAACCCGCGGATCATTAGTGTCTCGCAACCATAAACCTGCATTTGCTTCATCTTGCCTGAGGGTGCACCGTCAACAACTGTAATCAAACATTTTATGTTTGTTTCCGCGCATTAAGCCGCCAAGGCTGCCCCGGTATTTCCACTGGACGTAGCGAGGCAAAACTGTATTTTTTTCTGAAGCAAATCGGAGCCTGCAATTGCAGCGAACCTGTCTTTATAAGAACCTGATGGATTAAGCATTTCTAGCTTGAAATACAAATTATCCAAACTGATTGCAGGTCCCAACCGTTTTGAAATGATCAAAGGTGTCCCGCCTTCTCCTAAGGTCAGTTTACAACTTTCCTCTACCGGAGGAAGTAAGTGGCTGTATTTCCAGATTCCTTTCAAAATTCCTTTGGGTATTGAAGTTTTTTCATTGGGTAAGAATTAAAATTATGAGAGAAGCCCCCATCAACCAGAATAGTTGTCCCGGTTATAAACGATGCTTCTGCGGTTGAAAGCCAGTAAGATACATTAGCTATCTCTTCTGCAGTACCTGCTCTCCTGAGCGGTGTACTATCATTAACATGTTCTACTAATTGCTCACTAATATTATTTCCTTCTCCATCTCTATAGTCATTACTTAAATCTGTTTTTATATTCCCGGGATTCACTGAAACCACTCTAATATTCTTGGGACCATATAATACCGCCAATTCAAATGTCAGGCTTTCCAAACCACCTTTACATGCTATATATGCCGGGCTAATTCCTCCAGCTCTTTGAGACATCACACTTGAAACATTAATTATTACACCCGACAAATTCTTTTCTTCCATAACTTCAGCAGCATACTTCGCTAAAAAAGCTGGTGCTGTTAAGCAGATTTTTATAGTTGTTTCCCATGTTTCTATTGAAATATTTCTCAAAGATTCAATAGTTCTCCAGGCAGCATTATTGATTAGGACATCGATTCTTTTCCATTTTTTCAGAGTCTCGGCAACTATTTTTCTTAAAAATTCTTCATTGGCCAAATCACCGGCTATCACGACTACTTCTGTACCATACATTTGTTTAATCTCAATCTCAAGCTGATCCAAATCTTCCTGATTCCTTCCTACAAGGGCAACTTTGTATTGATTGGCTGCAAATTTCAATGCGGTGCTTCTACCAATACCTCTGCTTGCTCCTGTTATTATGGCTACTTTATTATTATTCATAAATAACTCCTTCGTTTAAAGATCCGAGAGGCATTATCCCACCTAAAGCATCTCCTGGCTTAACTTTCGACAACCAGAACTAATAATTTCCATTATTGACATCATTCACAAAACAGTTGAGCGGCAAAAATATTGATTTCATTTAATATGTATTACATATTTCAATATTAATTAAAAAACCTCTATTTGACAAATAAAATTGAAAAAGGTCAGACCT
>JBDSBP010000579.1:0-22167 GCA_039921525.1 Chitinophagaceae bacterium
CGTGATGATTGTGGCGGGACCAATTTTCGCCCGAACGGTCAAAAACATTCAATCAACTCCCTTACAAGGTTTTGCCACACCCAGCATGAAGGATGAAGAACTCCCCGGCACTGCAAACAGCTTCCTGACGGCTCTTCTGCCGGTAATACTCCTGATGATTGCGACGATCCTTGTGTTTATGGCTCCTCCAAAAGGTAACCTGCAAGATTATATCGCGTTCTTTGGTGAACCGGGTATCGTTATGTTGCTGGCAGTGTTAGTGGCCACTTTTACTATCGGAACAAAGATGGGCAGAAGCATGAAGTCTATCATGAATATTTATGCAGAAGCTGGTAAAGATGTTGCCATGGTATTATTGATCATTGCAGGTGCGGGGGTGCTGAAACAGGTTTTGATTGACAGCGGTGTTAGTGACCAGATAGCCTCTGCATTGAAAGGATTATCTATTCATCCCCTTGTTCTCGGATGGCTTATCGCAGCCTTTATCAGGGTGTGCCTTGGTTCCGCTACTGTTGCGGGCCTCACCACAGCCGGCATTATTCTTCCGCTGATGGCAGGATCAACCGTTAACCCAAACCTGATGGTTCTATCCATTGGAGCCGGCAGCCTCATGTTCTCACATGTGAATGATGGCGGATTCTGGTTATTTAAAGAATATTTTAACCTTTCCATTAAAGACACGCTCCGATCCTGGTCTGTAATGGAAACCATTGTAGCCGTGATGGGATTAGGAGGCGTGATGCTCATGAATTTATTTGTAGGTTGAGGATTCAGGGGTGAGGTGTGAGCTCTGAGGTATGAGGTATGAGCATTAACCACTAACCATTAACAATTAACCATTGTTAATAAGTAACTTAATCTTTCCGGGTGCTATTATTTATATTTGAAGATAAGCCGTACATGCAGGGATTGCATAGACCGCCACAGCAGAAAATGATTTGATGAATTTAAATCCGCTTTAATTGACAGAAACTATAATAAATCTCGAGAACGTTAATCCTACTGAATTTTTTGGAGTAAATAACGGCAAACTAGACATACTAAAGAAAAAATTTCCCCTGTTAAAGATTCTATCCAGAGGCACGCAGCTTAAACTGAGTGGCTCCCCGGAACAAGTGGAATCTGCCAAGGAAAAGATCAATCTTGTAGTGCAGTATTTACAACGAAACGGGCATTTAACGGAGAATTACCTGGAGCAGATCCTGGGTGGCGATGATGCTGAAACAGTGGACAACTTTGTTGACCGTAATCCTAATGAAGTATTAGTATTCGGTCCCAATGGTAAAACGGTTCGTGCAAGAACAGTGAACCAAAAACGAATGGTGACCGCCACCGATAAAAATGACATCGTTTTTGCTATCGGTCCTGCCGGTACCGGTAAAACTTATACGGCTGTTGCCCTGGCAGTGAGAGCGCTAAAAAATAAAATGATCAAAAAGATCATTCTAACCAGGCCCGCCGTAGAAGCAGGTGAAAACCTGGGCTTTTTACCTGGAGACCTTAAGGAAAAAATTGATCCTTACCTGCGCCCTTTATACGACGCGCTCGACGATATGATACCTGCAGATAAATTGGGTTATTACATGACTACCCGTACCATAGAAATTGCCCCGCTGGCATATATGCGTGGCCGTACCCTCGACAATGCCTTTATTATTTTAGATGAAGCCCAGAATGCAACTGATCTTCAGATTAAGATGTTCCTTACCCGTATCGGACCAAATGCCAAAGCTATCATTACCGGTGATATGACGCAGGTTGATTTACCTAAAAACCAGCGCAGCGGGCTCGAAAAAGCAGTACGCATCCTGCAAGGGGTGGATGGTATAGCCCATATTGAATTAGACGAGGAAGATGTAGTGAGACACAGGCTTGTTAAAGCAATCATCCGGGCTTACGAAAAAGAAAAACTTAAAGAACAACCTCATGAACGTTGATTAAGTTTGTATTCTAATTACATCACTAGTATGAAATTATTAATTTTCCTTTTATTTATCACGGCTAGTTTCATTTCCTGTAATAATGAAGCAGCCTTTAAAAAAGCCGAAGACGCGCAAGATGCCGGCAGGGAATTCATCCGGGCTTCCCTGGATGGAAATTATGAAAAAGCACGGTTTTATCTGTTGAATGATTCCACACACACCAACGTTAGATTGCTGGAGAAGTGGAAATCGGATTATAACAGGCGTAGTGTAGAAGACAAAGTAAATTATAAAGATGCCAGCATTGTTGCTCTTAAAGTGGAACCCCTCAACGATTCTACCGTAAATTTCGTTTATACCAATACGTTTGAACCAAAGGACACCACCACTATTAAAATTGTGCGGGATAAGGGTGAATGGCTAGTGGATTTGAAGGATATTCATTGAAGAGAGCGGCTGTCAGCCGTGATAATACATGGTGAGGAGCTAACTTTCGAAGTCTTGACTAAAGACATCGGCATCTATAAGCAATGATGAATCGGTAAACTGTCACACAAACCTATAAGGTTTGCGTATTTAGTGCCGGCACTCCGGGTTCCAAACCTTGTAGATTTAGGCGGAGGGTCTGACCTTCAGACCTCTAAATCTGAAACGCCTGGCATCCAATTAGTCAAACTATCATTATGAACAGCAGCATCATCAGTAAACGACAACACTTCAATCAGGCTAACCCTGGTTCTGTTATTGTATGAAAGCGGTTTTCATCGTTGCCGCAGGCAGCGGATTAGGTGGTGTAATGCGCTACCTGATGCATTTGATAATTTACAAACGTTACCCCACCATTTTCCCTTTGGGTATTTTTGCCGTGAATATTTTAGGCTGCTTCCTGATAGGCGTTTTCTATGCACTGGCTGAAAAGCAAAATATCATATCCACCGATACCAGGCTTTTCCTGATGACCGGTATTTGCGGCGGATTCACCACCTTCTCTACCTTTTCCCTGGATAACCTGGCCTTGCTGAAATCAGGTAATTATTATTACTTTTTCATATATGCCGTCGGAAGTGTTATCGTAGGTTTATTAGCAACCTACCTCGGACTACTGATTATAAAATTCCTATAATACCTCATTCTTCCTACTCCCTGCTGATGGTTGAAAGATGATGGCTGAAAGCTGATGGCTGATAGCTGATAGCCTATATTTGCTACATCAAATCGATTTATGAAAAAAAAACCGTACATACTTCTTCTGACAGTACTATTGATCACGTGTAATATTACCCTGCTGTTCGGCTGGGGATTCTGGGCGCATCAGCGAATAAATCGCGCCGCTATTTTTGCATTACCCGATAGCATGGGCGTCTTCTTCTATAACCACATTGATTTTATTACGGAAGAATCAGTAATGCCCGATGTGAGAATATATGCAATAAACTACCGCGAAGAAGCCAACCGGCATTATATCGATCTCGAAATGCTGCCGGAAACTACTTATAATAAAGCGCCTGCTACTTTAGCTGAGGCAAAAGCAAAATATGGTGATTCGCTTTTACAAAAATCAGGTCTTTTACCCTGGTACATTGATGACATCCTTACAAAACTCACCAAGGCGTTCAAAGATAAAAACAAACCATATATCTTATTCTATTCGGCAGACCTGGCCCATTATATCGGCGATGCCCATGTACCTTTACACACCACCATTAATCATGACGGGCAATTAACGGGTCAGAAAGGGATTCATTCCTTCTGGGAGTCTGAGATGACGGAGAAATTTGGGGATACTTATAATTTACATACCGGTAATGCTATTTACATAGATGATACGAAAAAAGAAACCTGGCGGATCATTCAAAACAGTCACCGGCTGGTAGATACCCTATTGCTGAAAGAAAAAGCGCTGAGACAACAGTTTCCCGGCGATGAGTCATATATTAAAGATAGTGCCGGCAAAGTTCTTAAAAACAGTTTTAACCAGTCTAAACATACCGATGTATACATCCGAAAATACCACGAAATACTGAATGGCATGGAAGGGCAGCAATTGCGACTATCCATTGCTGATGTATCTAACTTCTGGTATACGGCCTGGGTAAACGGTGGCAAGCCGGACCTTACAAGCCTTGATCCGGAATCTCTTACGCGACGAAACAAGAAGTTTTATAAAAAGGATCTGAAATTATGGAAAACCGGGAAATTATTTGGTGTAAAAACATCTAAAGAATTCTAATGATATTCCGTGCTCTAAACTTTGAGCCTTAAACTTTGAACTATTATCGTAGGTTTGCAGGCAACTAAAATTACATTCCTCATGAACACAACATTTACAGTTTCTCACCCTTGGCATGGTGTAGCTATCGGCGAGTACGCTCCAAGAATAGTAAACGCCATCATTGAAATTCCCCAGGGCTCCCGTTGCAAATATGAGATTGATAAGGAAAGCGGCCTGCTTAAACTGGACAGGGTTATTTATTCTTCCTTTTACTACCCTTGTAATTACGGTTTTATACCACAAACATATGGCGACGATAAAGATCCGTTAGACATCCTGGTACTTACATCGGTGCCTGTTCAGGCTTTGTGCATCTTACAGGCAAAGGTGCTGGGTGTGATGCAAATGGTGGACAGTGGTGATGCAGACGATAAAATTATTGCCGTAGCAGCCAATGACCCAAGTGTAAACCATTATAACAATATCGAAGAATTACCTAAACATTTCTTTGACGAACTACGTCACTTTTTTGAAGAGTATAAAAAGCTAGAAAACAAAACGGTGAAAGTGGATGAAATTGGCGATAAAACAGTTGCGCTTAAGAGTATCCAGGACGCGATTGACTTCTATAAGGTAACGTTTAAGAAAGAATGAGGTGTCAGGTATCAGGTATGAGGTATGAGCATTTACGTCATTAGCTTCTTACAATTTTCGGTGAATCATTATTAGGAACTGTTTTCCTCATACCTCATTGCTCATACCTCATACCTGACTTAAATCAAAAGTATCGCTTAATAATCCTCAACTTGTGCGTGCGTTCAAACGTATCCTGGTTAATGATTCCCAGGTTATCAATTTTATCTACCCTTACTTTTACGGAGGAATGGATTATTTCGTGGTCATTTAACAGGATGCCCACGTGTGTTATTCTACCATCCTCGTTGTCAAAGAAGGCAAGATCTCCGCAGCGGGCTTCCTGTAAAAATCCAAGGGCTTCGCCCACATCGGCCTGCTGGTAAGCATCCCTGGGCAGTGGCACTTGTAAAAATTTATAAACGGTTTGGGTAAAAGCGCTGCAGTCGATACCGAAAATGCTTTTGCCACCCCACAGGTACGACGTGTTTAAAAACCTGAACGCTACGTCACGAACAGTATCTTCATTGTGGGTGATAACATCAAAATTCCATCTCGCACCATTGAATTGGATAACATTATTCGTCCAGCGCGTTTTTCCATTGTTAAGTGGAGGCAATGCGCTTCCAAACGGAATGATCATTTTGTTTCCATTGTATTCAATTTCATTTATCCAGTCAACCGTCAGCTCGTAGCCGTCACCAAGGTATTGATCTTCATCTATCTTTGTAACATGACCATCCTGGCACCAACCTTCATAGCCATCGTAGCGACCCTTTATTTTTATCCAATGATCCTTTCCCCGTTCGATTATCAAACAAGGCTCGCCAAACAATTGCTGGCTCACCATTTCGCTTCTGTGAGCGGGTTCCAAACGCATTGGACTAACAGGAATGCAACAAATGGCATAGTCATTTTTAGTTTCCATAACTTTTTAATTTCATTTAGCTCGAAGCATTCCCGTACAGACGGCTTCATTTACAAGCAAATTATGGAATTTAAATTTGCCGCGCATCTTACATGTAAGGATTAATAAACATTCATGCATTTTAAATGTTTATTAATTAACACCCGCACCATTATGCCAAGTAAAATCAATCAACGATGCGTTTCATTATCACCTTTAACAAATCCTCATAAAAAAGAAACCAGCCTGTGAACGTTGATAAACATCAGCATATTACCGATAGCGATTTGCTTAAAAATTTTTACCAGGAAAAAGATAATCAATGGCTGGGAATGCTTCTTCCACGTTACACGCTATTATTATTTGGCGTTTGTATGAAATACCTGAAGAATGAAGAAGAAGCAAAAGACAGTGTTCAGCAGATATTTCTAAAAACCATAACCGAATTGCATAAGTACGAGGTAGATTATTTTAAAAGCTGGATCTACATGGTGGCGAAAAACCATTGCCTCATGAAACTGAGAGACAGGCCGGGAAAGTCTACCGCGGATCTTTTGGAAAATGTTGCAGGGGTCGTTTCTGATGAAGAACAGGACTTGAAATTTCATCATCTTGAAAAAGACAGAACACTTGATTTAATGGGAAATGCACTGGATGAACTAAGTGTTGAGCAAAAACAATGTGTAACTTTATTCTATCTTGAAAAACAATCTTACCAGGCTATCTCAGCAACCACCGGCTTTTCTGTTTTAAAAGTAAAGAGTTATATTCAGAACGGAAAAAGGAACTTAAAAATCTTATTAGATAAAAAATTACAGCGAAAATAAAAATCGTTATTTTCCAAATGATGAACCACACATGAGTATTGACCTTTTAAAAATATTATCAGACAGTAATAAAGACATCGACAACCAGAAGCTGATGGATTACCTCACCGGGCAGCTTTCTGCGCGTGAGATCCATGAAGTAGAAAAGTCAATGGCCACCAGTGACTTTGTAAATGATGCCGTGGAGGGCCTGATGGAAGTAACAAATAGCCGGGATATTTCAACTCTCGTTGAGCAATTGAACAAAGATCTCGGTAAGAAACTCCAGCAAAGAAAATCACTAAAGGAAAAAAGAAAACTAAAAGAATATCCGTGGATGTATTTTTCGCTGGTGCTTATTCTTTTATTAATGGTGGCTGCATGGTTTGTGATACATAGGTTAAGGGTTCTTCATCCGTAGGTATACATCAAACAATTGTGGATGCAGGCGCTGACTAAAAGCCAGTCAAATATGAGTGAGAGGGTAAGTTAGTAAACAGGTAGAACTTTTTTTCTTACCCAAATGTTAATCATCCCATATCTTCATCATGAATATACTTATAACCGGCGCGAACGGCTATATCGGCCAACGATTAATACCTGTATTGCTGGAAGAGAAACATACCCTTTACTGCTGTGTCAGGAATAAAAAGCGGTTTGACGATGAGCATAAGCATGAAAACATCTATACCATAGAAATTGATTTCCTGCAGCCCAGTGAAAAAGATGAACTGCCTGTTAATATTGCCGCGGCGTACTACCTCATCCATTCCATGAATACATCGGGTTCTCATTTTGAAAAGGAAGAATCGGCCACAGCCAGGCGTTTCCTGGAACTCATAGAAAAAACCTCCTGCAAACAGGTCATTTATTTAAGTGGCATTGTAAATGAAAAAGAACTGTCCGAACATTTGTCATCCCGGCTGAATGTAGAAAACATACTAAATGAGGGGAAAATTCCGGTAACGGTTTTAAGGGCAGGCATTATTGTAGGTTCGGGCAGCGCTTCTTTTGAAATCATGCGCGACCTGATAGAGAAACTACCGGTGATGGTCACCCCAAGATGGCTAAATACCAAATGCCAGCCGATAGCCATCCGTAACGTTATACAGTTTTTAGCCGGGGTTCTGATGAAGGAAGAGACTTTTAAACATAATTACGATATCGGTGGGCGGGAGATCTTAACCTATAAACAGATGCTGCTGCAATTCGCCAAAGTGCGCAAATTGAAACGATGGATATTTACGTTGCCTGTAATGACACCAAGACTATCGTCGTACTGGCTCTATTTTATCACATCTACTTCGTATTCCCTGGCGGTTCATTTAGTAAACAGTATGAAGATTAACGTGGTTTGCAGAAAAAATAATTTAGCAGAAACGTTAGGTATAGAATTACTGACATATACCAAAGCGGTTCAGTTAGCTTTTGAGAAAATTGAACAGCGAATGGTACTCAGCAGTTGGAAAGATGCTTTCAGTGCATCTCATTCAAGGATCGATTTTATGAAATATGTGGAAGTGCCTGTATTTGGTTGTTTTAAAGATCTTAAGTGGCGGGAAGTGCCCCATGATACAGAAAAGGTGATGGCCAATATCTGGAGCATCGGCGGTGAAAAGGGCTGGTACTACGGCAACGCCTTGTGGAAGGTGCGGGGTTTATTAGACAAGGCATTTGGCGGTGTAGGCCTCCGCAGGGGCAGAACGCATTCCGATAAAATACATGCCGGTGATGCACTGGATTTCTGGCGGGTTTTAATTGCTGATAAAGAAAACCGCCGGTTGTTGTTATTTGCAGAAATGAAGCTTCCCGGTGAAGCCTGGCTCGAATTCAAAATTATGCAACATAAAGGTAAGCTGAGCCTTCGCCAAACTGCCACTTTCCGCCCCAAAGGTTTATGGGGAAGATTATACTGGTACAGCGTTCTCCCCTTTCATTATTTTATTTTTAATGGAATGATAAATAACCTCGTGAAATAGGTATGAGGCGCCTGGTATGAGGTATGAGGTATTAGGTATGAGGTATGAGGAAAACCATCTAAAATCAGAAGTACATTCATGTAAATTTCACCTATACCCATTAACCTATTCCCATTCACAATTACCCATCAACAGTTACCCATCAACAATTAACAATTAACCATTGACATTTAACCATTAGCAATTAACAATTAACCATTAAAAATTAACCATTAATCATTATCACTGGTATTGTATATAAACCGGTTGTGGTTTGAGTTTCAGCAATTGCGTAGGGGTTAATAAGTTCCCGTTGGCTTTCGTATCGTTCTTATAAAATAATTTAAAGCCCGTAAACTGCACCGGTTCTTTATATAGAAATTGTTTATACGCATTTATTTTAAGAGCCTGCGTTCCCCATCCGTCCATATCAATTACTACCTGCACCCGGGGAATGGTATTGATTTGTTTATAGTTGGTCAGCATTCCCTGCGTGAAACGATGCACCACCAGCATTTTTGGTGGCAGGTTATTTTTAGTTACCAGGTCAGAAAGATAATTGCTCGCATAATTAACGTCAGCAGCGTCGAATGAACCTACTTTTTTACCGGGTGTCTTTCCTGTTTTCATGGAGAACTCCGGATCAATGCCGAGGTGTACATTCGGCATCAGGAGATATTTTTCCAATGATGGTATTTCTTCTTCCAGGGTACTTAAACCAACCTGTATATCGAGAAATACAAGGGCATCTATTTTTTTCGCTATTGCCATCACTAAATCAACCTGGTGATCGGGCATGCGTAAACGGTATTTTCCCGCTTTGCCGGGCGTTACCTGGGCGGTAATGGCAATATAATGCAGTGCGGGAACCACTTCCATTGTTGTATCGGCTAATTGCCATTTTACCATCTCTGCCTGTAACTTTTCGAGCATTTCTTTCGGCGGCAGTTCCCCCAATATTCCCATCTTTTTGGAATACAGGTTACCATAAAAAGCGACTACTCTTTTAAAGGGCAGTATAGCTCCTGCACCCGGATAGGCTGATCTCACCGGCCAGTGCCCTGATGAATCACCGTTCGTTAAATGAGTGATGTATTGATTATAAAGAACTGAATCCAACTTATTGTCGGACGCTGTATCTGTTTTTGCTTGAAAAGAGGTAATTACCTTGTTAACGGATTGGCTGCTGTCTGGCAATTTTAGATTTGGAAGTACAACATGGGTAACATTACTCTCCTTTTGAGCGTTAACCAGGAAGATAGTTGAAATACCAGCAGTGGCTATCAATCCCACAAATAATACTGTCCGAATCAGCTTTTTGGTTACAGAAGATTCATTCCCAGACATACTTCCGGGCATTAAGGGCTTGTTGTTCATGAAAGGGTGGTACGGGATTAAAATACCAAACGAAACTACAGTTTATTGTTTGAAAGTCTGCAAAAAGGATGAACAAGTAATCAACCAACTTCTAAATCACCAAACAATTAAACTTCCTCAATATGAAGTTTTATCAATTTTATCGGCCCATTCCTTAAATACCGTAAATGCTTCTTCGCCCCCAACCCGTTCCATTTGAATTTTTCTTTCATGTAAAGCACAGCTTAACTCCTCATAAATAAATGAATCATCGAAGCCAATGCTGGCAGCATCTTCCCTGGTATTAGCATAATATACTTTTTTAGGCCTTGCCCAATAAATGGCACCCATACACATGGGACAAGGTTCGCAGGAAGTATATATTTCGCATTCACTAAGCTGGTAGGTATCCAGTTTTTTGCATGCGTTGCGAATTGCAACAACCTCGGCATGTGCCGTAGGATCGTTGGTGGAAGTGACCATATTCCATCCTTCCCCTACAATTTCTTCCCCTTTTACTACAACACATCCAAAAGGCCCGCCATCATTTGAACTGATGCCGCGACGCGAAAGTGTAATAGCCTGTTCCATAAATTTTAACTCGCGTTGCATGGTATAAACTAATTCAAAGTTTAAAGTTTAAAGTCTAATTGTTCGAAGTTCCATGATCAGTTGTTCCTGCTCATACCTCACCCCTCATACCTCACCCCTCATTGCTCACACCTCGCAAAGCGTTCCCTAGGATTCCGACATATGCGTTCCTGTCTCTATCGCGTTCCTTCGTATTTCTTCCAGTTTCTTCTTGCCGTATGCCAGCCTGGTAATCAAAACAAATAATACGGGTACTATAAATATTGCCAGAACGGTTGCAGCGAGCATTCCTCCCAACACGGTCCAGCCTATGGTGGAGCGCGCCTGGGCACCCGCGCCGGTAGCAAAAGCAAGTGGCATAACTCCGAGGATAAATGCCATCGAAGTCATAAGAATTGGTCGTAACCTAAGTTTGACGGCATCTAAAGTGGCAGTCACGATCGCCATCCCGTTATCCACACGTTCTTTCGCAAATTCAACTATGAGGATCGCATTTTTCGCAGCAAGTCCAATTAGCGTTATCAATCCAATCTGGGCATAAATATTATTATTTAACCTTGGGATGAACGTAAGCGTTAGTATCGCCCCGAACGCGCCTAAGGGTACAGCTAATAATACTGAAAAAGGAATGCTCCAGCTTTCATACAAAGCTGCCAGGAAAAGAAATACAAACATGATAGATAATCCGAAAATGAGTGTGGAGCTATTGCCGGCACTGATCTCTTCGCGGCTAAGGCCGGAAAATTCATAGCCGTATCCTGCAGGTAATACTTTCGCAGCAACATCTTTAAGCACGTTAAGAGCCTCCCCGCTACTGTGCCCCGGACTGGCACCGCCATTAATTTCTGCTGTTCGAAACAGGTTATAATGTGAAATAAGCGGAGCGCTTTCAGTGACCTTGTAGCTGATCAATGTAGAAAGCGGTATCATCTGGTTGGAACTGTTTCGTACATAGTATTGGGCTACATTGCCCACATCGGCCCTGAAGGCAGTATCTGCCTGCGCTACCACACGGAAATTTCTGCCATATAAAGTGAAATCATTCACATAACGGCTACCCAAAAACGTTTGCAGGGTATTATACACATCTGCCAAAGAAATACCGAGCTTTTTACATTTCTCCCTGTCAACATCAACCTGGTACCCCGGTGTACGTGCCGTAAAGAAAGAGAATACACGACTTAACTCCGGGCGTTTGTTAGCCTCCGCCAAAAAGCTTTGCACCACCCTTTCAAATTGTTTGATATCGTCTGTGCTTTCCCGTTGTTGCAATTCAAAAGTGAATCCGCCCGTTTGACCCAGCCCGGGTATGGCAGGGGGTGAAACAACTATAACATTGGCACCTTTAATACTGACAAATTTTTGCTGGAGCGTGGCTATCAATCCATTTATCTGCAGCGACTTATCTTTTCGTTGATCCCAGGGTTTCAACTGGGTAAAGATGGTACCGCTGTTTGACTTGGACGCAAAGGTTATAACGTTCAGTCCACCCAATGCTGCGTAATGTGCAATACCAGGCGTTTGCTGCATGATGTTCATCATGCTGTCCAACACTTCCAGGCTCCTGGTAGTGGAAGCCGCTTCCGGTAATTCGAAGGTTACAAACAACCTTCCTTCATCTTCCGTAGGAAGAAATCCTGTTGGTTTATTCTTAAACAGCAAAGCCGTTCCAACAATAATGCACACCAGGGCCACCACTACCAATGGTGCGTACCTGATGCATTTTTTTACATTCATCGTATAAGAAAGGGTGCGTCTTCGAAACCACTCATTAAAATTATAAAAGAACTTATTCAGCCCTTTTGATTTTTTATCCAGGTGCATGGGTTTTAGAAGAAGGGAACACAAGGCGGGCGTTAAGGAAAGCGCCACGAACGCGGATATCAGCACGGAAATAGCGATAGTGATTGCAAACTGCTGATATAATCTGCCTACGATACCCGGAATAAATCCTACAGGAATGAATACCGCTGCTAATATTAATGCGATCGCTACCACCGGACCAGAGATATCCTTCATTGCTTTGGAAGTTGCTTCCTTAGCCGAAAGTTTCTCCTCATCCATATAATGCTGTACGGCTTCCACCACTACAATAGCATCATCTACCACAATACCGATGGCCAGTACAAAACCAAACATGGTGAGCGTGTTGATAGTAAAGCCTAATGGAATAAAAAAGGCAAAGGTTCCGATAATAGACACAGGGATAGCCAATATAGGAATTAACGTGGCGCGCCAGCTTTGAAGGAACATAAAAACCACCAGGGTAACGAGACCCAGCGCTTCCAGCAAGGTTATTACTACTTCATGAATAGAAACCTGTACCACCGAAACTGCTTCAAATGGAACAACATAATCCACATCGGCAGGAAAAGATTTTTTCATTTCAGCCAAAGCAGCGTAGATGCCTTTCGCAACATCCAGCGCATTACTTCCGGGGGCCTGGTAAACGAGCAGGTAAGAAGCTCTTTTCCCATCAACGAATGAATTATTAGCATAGCTGAATTTTCCTAATTGCACACGCGCAACGTCGCTCAGGTGTACGATCGATCCATCCTCAGGTTTGGTTCGAACAATCATATTGCCAAACTGCGCTTCTGTATTCAAACGGCTGTTGGTAAGTACGGTATATTCAAAAGCCTGCGATTTTTTTTGAGGAGATGATCCTACTGATCCGGCGGCTATCTGCACATTCTGCTCCTGTAAAGATGCGATAACATCACTGGCGGTTAAACCAAGTTGGGCCAGCCTGTCTGGTTGTAACCAGATGCGCATACTGAAATCATCTGCACGGGTAAAAATATCCCCTACCCCATTCACGCGGAGTAAGGCGTCTCTTACAAATATATTGGTGTAGTTATCAACAAAAGTTACGTTATGAGTGCCCTTCGGTGAGAACATGGCAACCAGCATCAGGATGCTTGGGCTACGTTTACGGGTAGTAAGCCCAAGTCGTTTTACGTCATCCGGCAATGCCGGGGTAGCGATACCCACCCTGTTTTGGATATCCAGTGCAGCAATATCAGGATTGGTTCCCACCTTTAAGGTAACGTTGATGGTTGTGCGGCCGTCATTGGTACTGGTGCTGGAAAGATAAGCCATGCCCGGTGTGCCGTTTACCTGCGATTCTATGGGTGTGGTTACCGTTTGTTCTACCGTTTGAGCATCGGCACCGGTAAAGCTGCCGGTTACCTGTACGGTTGGTGGGGTTATATCCGGGTACTGGCTAATGGCAAGATTTAAAATTGCCAATGACCCAATCAATATAATTACAATTGAAATAACAATAGCGGTTACCGGTCT
The DNA here is from genome assembly GCA_039921525.1 of Chitinophagaceae bacterium. GTDB lineage: Bacteria > Bacteroidota > Bacteroidia > Chitinophagales > Chitinophagaceae > JADCRZ01. Next base: position 13,689 of record JBDSBP010000579.1, read on the forward strand.
TTTTATAAAAGTATCTGCGATCATATTTTTGCTGTTGTTTGTTTATTTGCCCTGTACCGGAGTTGCATTTTCCTTCGAAACCTTGACTTTTGCTCCGTCTTTGAGCTTCTGAATACCTTCGGTAGCAATTATTACGTTTGATTCCAATCCTTCATCTACCGTTATATTCTCGTTGATACGTGTACCTAATTTAACCTTGACCTGTGAAACCGTACTATCATGAACGATATACACGAAATATTCACCCATCTGTTCCACAACTGCTTTATAAGGAATCAGTATCTTATTTTCATCACCATTATTCCGTACTCTAATGATACAGCTCATACCTGGCTTTAGCAGTCCCTTTGCATTCGGAAAAACCAAACGCACTTTAATAGTACCTGTCTGCGGGTCAACGGCCCTGTCAATAAAAGAAATATTGCCGGGTTCGGGATACAAGGTCTGATCCGGCATAATGATCGTTAGTGTGGAATCAGTTGCTTTACCGCCTTTTTGCTGTAGCTGAACGAACCGGGCGATCTGTTTTTCGTCCAGGGCAAAATCAATGGCTAATGGGTTATCCAGGGATACTGTATTTAAGATAGATTGGCCCGGGGCAACGGCTGCTCCCAGTTTAACCTGGGAAATACCGATGGTACCGGTAAGTGGAGAAGAAATAACAGAAAAGCTCAGTGTGGATTTTACATTCTGCACATTTGCTTCCGATGCAGCTACCTGCATTTTATTAGATTCCAGGTCTGCCAGGGCATGATCCAGGGTTTGCCTGGCAATAGCGTCTTTTTTTGCGAGATCTGAATAACGGTCGGCATCTTGCTGGGCCCTTGCCAGGTTGGCTTTGGCAACATTTAAATTTGCAACAGACTGGTTGTAAAACGCCTGGTATTGTTGCTGGTCTATTGTATATAACTTCATTCCTTTTGTAACGTGCTGCCCGTCTTTGAAATGAATACCGGTAATATAACCTGCGACCTGGGGCCTTAGTTCCACTTCATTTAAAGCCGTAACGGTTCCGGGGAACTGGTCAAAGTAAGTGGCACTTCCTTCCCTTACCTGGTATACAGAAATTGGCACTGCAGGGGGCGCTGCAGGTTGCTGTGGAGGTTTATTGTCACCACAGGAGGCAATCATTAATAAACTCAGAGCAGCAATACCAGTAAAGTATAATCTATTATTCATATCGGAAAATTGATTTTTTATTAATATTGAACGGTGCCCAGGGCTTTTTGCATATCCAGTTTGCCGGCAAGCGCGTTATACAGGGCATTCAAATAATTCAACTGGGCCGACCGCAGCTCCGTCTGCGCAATAATGACATCCAAATAGGTTTTGATACCGGCGGAATATTGCAATTGTAGCGTGGCATACACATCATTTGCTAGGACCAGGTTTTCTTTCAGGGCCCTCAGGTCTGCCAGGCTGCCTTTGTAGGAAGCCAGTGCCTGCGCATACTCCGCATCTATCTGGTTGTTAACAGCCGTAATATCCCATTTTACCCTTGTTAACTGTAAGCTGGCATTGTGAATATTATAATTCCGTTTATTACCCTGGAATATTGGCACCGAAAGCGTGAGGCCTACAAAAGAGGTGGGATATGCAGCATCGTATAAGTGCGTAATCTTATCATTTAGAAATGAAGGTGTATAATTACCGTTAGCGGAAACAGCAGGCAGGTAACTCCATTTATAATATTTCAGGTTTGCCTGCAACAGGCTTTCCTGTGTTTGCAAAAGCTGGTTTTCAATCCTGTTTTCATATTGAACCCTCTGTAAAGTATCGGTAAATACTTCCCTTTCCATTTGCAGGCTATCATAAATAATGGTCAGGTCCATACCGCCGGGATAACCCATCAACCTTTTAAGATCGGCATATTTAGCCTGGGTTAAATCAAGGGTTCGCTTCCTGTCTGCCCTGGTATTATTCAGCGCGATCTGGGCCCTTTTATAATCGATCTTATCCACGATCCCGCCTTCATACTGGTTATAAGCATCCTTAAGGCTACGTTCCAGCCGGACAATATTTTCATCCAATACTTCTACCTGCTTTTGTGTGAGTAAAAGGTCATAATAAGCTTTGCTTACTTCTACCACCACATTGATCTTATTGCTGGTAGTGGTTTGTTGCGCCTGTTTTCTCACATCTTTTACTGTTCTGTTAGCGAGTAAAAGATCCTGGTTAAAAAGATACTGATTAGCATTGAATTGCACATTGGATATGTTTTTTGCACCAATTCTTACGGGTCGTTTTACACCATTAGCATCGGGAAAAAGAGAAGTGGCCAATTCAATATTATGTTGCAGAAGATAAGAAAACCCTATCTGTGGGTACCAGTCGGCAAGCTTTGACTTGATAGTTGTTTCGGTGATTTCTTCATCGATCCGGGCCTGCCGGACCAACGGTTGATTTTTCAACGCATACTGAATGCAATCAGTAAGACTTGCATTTTGAAGCAAAGAGTCTGATTTATTTTGGGAAAACACTTTGGCTGTGCATACACTACAAACCAAAAAAGTCAGCAGCGAAAAAAGTTTTATCATAAAAAATTGTCGTAATTAATAATAATTTATTGCCCGTTGGGTGCAAAATAATGAGCAAGCAAATCGTATTGTAAGAATTTTTAAAACCAGGCTACAGGGTCAGGGATAGATCGAACACCCTCCACGCCCTGGATTTAAATCCATAACATCGAACTAAATATAAAGTTTAACGTTTGATTTACATGAAAACCAATCGTTAACAATTTTTAACAATCTTCAAACAGGTATCAAGGCGGGAGTGCAAATATCATTAAAAACCCTATAATATTGCAAATAAATTTGCCAGGAGAAGTAATACCCTCCAATAACTTTAAAAAATAATTTTGATAGAGTATTTTGTTGATTCTGTTGCGTCTCTGTGTAACAAAAATATTTCAGTAGCTTTTCATGGAGCACCTCCGTGTATCTCCGTGAACCCTCCGTGCATCTCGGCGTAACAAAAATATTTCACAGAGTTAAAAAATGTTCGAAAGGGAACGGTTACTTGTCCGTAATTGAAAAATTATCTATTCGCAAGTCGTTCTATAGAGTAGATTAGAGGGCTTTGTACTTTTTCTGAAACTTTTTTCGCGGATAATACCGCTCCGGTAATGCAAATTTGAATATGCCGACTACCTTCAACCGATTACAAAAAGCCGGTTTGACTTGTCAAAGTAGAATTAACAATTAACAATTAATAATTTAATTCCACCTGCCATTCCCGAACATCATTATCAAAATAAAAGTAAGATACAACAATGCAGGTATGGCAAGTACTAATAATAGCGCTATTGCAAAACCGGGCAGCTGATGAATTCTCAACCAGATACTACCCAACATAATAACAACCACACCAAATACAAGCGCTAGCCAGATGCCCATATTAAAGGAAGACACAGTACCATCTAAAAGACCATCTACAAAGAAATAAAGTATAATAAGTGAGGCGATGGCGTCAATGCTCCAAAAAATTTTAAAAGCGATCATGATAATTTTTTATCCAGTGTTTGGGATTTTTTTAATAGCTCAGGCGGCTTCGGTTTTACTGATCAATGTTTCCATAATTTCAAACATGGCATACATCAACTTACCGGCGAGGGGATCATTAAATAAATCCATCTGCCTGGCTTCACCAAAATGAATTCCATGAGATGTGAGAAAGTTGACCCTTGCAAAACCTTTAGAAGGAACAGGAAGCCTTGGTTCCTTCCATGGACCAACCTGTGCTACTACAACTTCTCCCTGTGACATAACATGATCTATTTTGCCATCAATAGAATTATCCGGATGTTCCCATATAACCGACTTGCCGGAATAATTATAATACCGTGCAGAATAGTCGGCATACACGGCCAGCAGATCGGTACCCTGATCCATTGATACTTCCACTACAATTCCATAAAGCCTTACATTATGCTCCGGAACGGCAGCCAGGTTATTTAAAAAATGATAAGCCTGCAGGTACTGCCGGGATTCAAGTCCTGGAATGGCAGTAATGTTATTTAGTATTTTAATGGCATCTTCGTTTTTCGCCTTATCTACATTGCGTTTTACTTCTTTAAAAAGCGTCCAGGGTTCTGCGTTACTATCGATTCCTGCCCAATAATTCAAAGGCAGATCACCAAAAAGTGTATCTCTGAAAGCAATAGTTTCAACCGGTTTCTTAAAAAAATTTCCTGACATGTTGTTGTTTTTATTTTACATTAAGTGCGCAAATATGTAAATGAATTTTCATGTTAGATAATTTATTGCGCCAGGAAGTAGTATTATCGCGTTCAAATGTATTTAACACGCCCATGAAGCATGAAGGGTGTAGGAGGCTTCTTCTTAATTAATTAAGGATAGAAAAAAAATAGAAACCATTCAACCTTCCTGATAATAACAATCCGGCAATTTATTCGTTCAATGCGTTCGGTGCATTCTGCTTAAAATTCTTTCTATGACTTCAAGTTATTTACATGGTGACATCGGACCAAAATAGCGAGCAAAGCTGATAGCTGACGGCTGATAACTAAACTCATTCTGTAAATTCTCTACTCAAATTCTGTAAATTCTGCTTCAGGCGTTCTCATTCATTAAATTTTCATTCAGTATTAATTCTTCGAACAAGTAATACACACAGTTCGCTTTGAGTTTACTACACTTAGACTTATCAAATTTTAATATCAGTTTATTTCTCCCCAATTTTACACCTCAAACCAAAAAACATGAAATTATTAAGTACACTGGCTGTATTGGCAATTCTAACCTTAGTTTCTTTTAAAATAAAAGACAATACATTACAGGTAAAGGATTATTTTGCCATACCCGGGCCGATAACCTATAACAAAACACCGTTTAATTTGTCGTGGAGTGATCACCCCAATGATACTTATTATAGACAAGGATATATACCGGCTAATGAAAAAGAGCAGACATATACTAAAATGATTAGTGTGGAAGCCGTTATTGGTGCAGTGAATATAAAGGATATAGTGAAAGCCAAAACGAATGAGCTTGATCAAAGAAAACAAATTGACCCTTTAACAAATTACCAGGTTATTGTAAATAAGGCTACGGGTGAATATTTGCTGGATTTCGTAGTAAGCCAGTCAATTGGCGATAAGAAGGCCGTTGTGGAATGGAATGCATACCGGTATGTGACCCTTAAGAATATACCTGGCAAGAAGGGAATACTATTATTTTCTTATAGCAAACGTGGTTATGGTAACGGTACGACTAATTTTCTTAAATCTTTAAAAACGGAGCGTTCTACAGAGATAAATAACTTTGCAGCATACAAAGTACCCGATGTAAAACTGGACCGTTGATATAAATGATTAATGGATGGGTATAATCTAGTGAGATTATTTATGAGTCGTTATCCAGGATGTTAACTAGGGGGATAACTCTCAGAAATCAGCTAAATAATTGCTGCCTGCGGGTCAGCGTATTAAATGCCATATGGTTTCAGAAATATAACAGGCATGACACAACAACAGGTAATATTGGTACAAAAATCATGGAGGCTTTTCCGGAATATAAAACCGGAATTTATAGGGGACGTATTTTACAGCAAGCTTTTTTCGGAAAAGCCCGCATTAAAACGATTGTTCAAAAATCCCATGTCAAACCAATACAAAAAACTGACGGACATGTTAAGCATGCTTGTGGGCCGACTGCATAATTTTTCCGAAGTAGAAGAAGACCTGCGGCAATTAGCAAAACGACATGTTGGTTATGGCGTAAAAGCCATACACTATCAATTGGTAGGTGATGCCTTATTGTGGACAATGGAACATGGCCTGGGCAAGGATTGGAACGATGAAATAAAAGAAGCCTGGGCGAGCTGCTATAAAAGATTATCCGACACTATGATTGAAGCGTCTGAATATTAACCTGTATCTCTTTTTTGAAAGGACTGGGGTAGTTGTGCTTCTTTCCCTTCCATCTAAACCTGCCACACTCCGGCTGCATCTAAACACGTCTGGCCATTACATATTTTGTTCGGCATTGATTGTGTGCTACTTTCGGCGCGTGTTCTTCACTTATCATATTAGCAACTGCATTAAACCGGTATTACTGTTTTTTCTTGCTTTATTAAATATTGAGACAACTGCCCAACTGCCATCCCTTAATTTCCACCATCTTACCACAGCCAACGGCCTGAGCAACCCTATTGTGAGAAGTATAACCTCTGACAAATATGGATATATCTGGCTGGGAACAATAAATGGTCTAAACCGGTTTAACGGGTATGATGTAAAGATAATACAACATCAACCCGGAAATCCTCTTTCACTGGCTGATAATGTTATTCAATCATTATATTGTGATGAAGTGGGCAATCTCTGGATAGCTCCTTCAAAAGGAATTTACAAATACGACTATAGCAACAGCAATTTTATATTGCAGGATGGCAGCAGTGATATATCAGCGGGAAAGATGCTACAGGTAACCAAAGGCCTGATCTATATTGCAACCAATAAGGGCCTGGTAGTGTTTGACACAAAAGTGGGCATTTTAACCGCGTTACGCACAATAAGTGAAGGTGATGTGAGGAATATGCTAACTAGCCGGGTTAACGATTTCTGTATCGGCAACGAGCGGACTATTTACATTGCAACAGATTCGGGTTTGATTGTTTTCGATATAAAAAGCAATACTGCCCGAAGGGTTAAATTAAAGCCGGTAAAAAATAATATTATTGAAAACCTGGTTTCTGATAAGGAAGGAAATCTTTGGGTTAGTTATTATGAAAACGGGCCACTATTATTGAAAACAGATACGGCGTTTACTAACTACGATGTGTACCGGCAGTTCCTGTCGCCCCAAAATAAAATCAAAGACAATAATATTAATTCGATGCTGGTGGATAACAGGGGAAGGATCTGGGTAACAACTACCCGCCAGGGGCTTGGTTTATACAACCCACCCGGCAATAATTTCATTCAGTATGAGCACGACCCATTGCAATCAATGAGCATATCCACTGATTTTACAAATTCCCTGTACCAGGATAAGGAAGGCTTTATGTGGACGGGAACGGAAGGATACGGCGCTGAATATTTTCATCCGGATAAAAACCTGTTTCATTCTATTCAGCAGTCTTTTATTCAAACGCCCACTTTGCCTGATAATTGGAGCAGGGCTGCCGGAGAAGATAAAGAACACAACCTTTGGCTGGGAACGGCAAAGGGATTGGCAAAATATGATCCTCGCAAAAATAAATATACCATTTATCAGAATACCACTGGTAATCCGGATGTTCTGCATTCCAACTCAATTCGTTCCATCCTTTGTGAGGACGATATAATTTGGATAGGAACGGCCATCGGGTTAAATCGCTTTACCATCAGCACTGGAAAAATGGAATTCCTGGGAAACAAAGATTCCATTCCTTACTCTTTTTTCTGGAGCATTATAAAGGACCACGAAAGTAATGTCTGGTTTGGCAGCAGGGATGGATTATACAGGTATAATCACAAAACAAAAAAAATAGAAACCCTGACCAATGATCCATTATTAGCTCCTTATTGTAAAAAAAATATCCGCGTTTTATTTGAGGATAGCCATAACCGCCTGTGGATTGGCTTTTACGCAGAAGGCCTTTTAATGTATGACCCTGCCAATAACGAGGTACAATACTTTCAAAAGAATATAAATAACAAAACATCGCTGAACGATGAAAATATTACTTCGATAACGGAAGATAAATCAGGAATAATCTGGATAAGCACCTTAGCCGATTTTAGTTCTTACGATACAAAAACCAATACATTTAAACACTACCAGAATGGGGAAGCAAACATCTCGGAAATCGCTTCTTCCCTTATGTGTGATAATAGCAACCGGTTGTGGATCGCTTCCAGCAAAGGGATGTATTTACTGGACTCATCCAGGAAATTTTTTACAACATTTGACCAGGGCGATGGACTTCCTTCCATTGACTTTAATAACCAGGATGCATTTCGTATGCATAACGGAAATTTCATTTATCCAACACTGAAAGGATTCGTACTGTTTAACCCGGCAGATTACACCGAAAGCAATGACAGTATAAAAGTATACGTGTCCTCCTTCAAAGTTTTTGGAAAGGAATATTCTTCAGCAACAGGCATTGAGCAAATAAATAAAATTCGTCTTGATCATGATCAGGATTTCTTTTCACTGGAGATGACAGCTCTCAACTATACCAATCCCAAACAAAACTGGTATGCGTATAAACTGGAGCCATTTGATAAGGACTGGATTTACACAAAAGACAGGCTGGTAAACTATACCAATGTACCCGGTGGAAATTATATATTTCATTATAAAACTTCCACGGACCATGAGAACTGGAAAGTGCCCGAAAAGAAAATTACCATTGCTATAGCCACTGTAATTTATAAAACATGGTGGTTTCGAATTTTAATAGCAACCGTTGTACTTCTAACCCTGTATTCGATGTACAAATTCCGCATCAACCAAAAAGAAAAGGT
>JBDSBP010000580.1:0-13507 GCA_039921525.1 Chitinophagaceae bacterium
GGATTTCACCGATGCCCCAACCATAACCATAATAATAACTTCCGCCGGACGAAATATGTTTGGTAAATAACAGATCCATATTTTCCTTCCTCAGCAGTAGATTGCCATACAATGCCTGATCCCAGAGATACAGATCTTCTACAGTTGAATACAATGCTCCCGCAGCGTATGGTACCGACATGTCAATAAAGTTTGCATTAACATAATTCCTTCCATTTTTTTCATAGCCATTAGCCCTGTTCTTCAACAAAGTTCGATGATGATCATACCCGGTATTATTCATCTTGAGCGGGGTAAAAATATTCTCTTGCAATACCTGCTCGTACGTTTTACCTGTTACTTTCTCAATGATGTAACCCAGTAGTATATAGCCTGAATTGCTGTAAGCATATTTTTTTCCGGGCTCGAATTGCAGCGTTGAGTCAGCGAACAGATTCACAAGCTGCACCGGGCTGTAAGAATTACGGCTGATGTTTTTAAAGAAGCCCGGAAACGCAGTCATATTAGGAGTTCCGGAACTGTGTGTGAGCAGGTGATGAATCGTAACTACCTCTCCTTTTTTTTTAGGATAGTCAGGAAGATAGGCGGAAATGGGTACATCTAATTTCAATTTACCTTGTTCAACCAATTGCATGATCAACATGGCGGTAAATTGCTTAGTGATGGAACCCAGCCTATGTTTAGTGTCGGGCTGATTGGGAACATTAAATTCCATATTAGCCAATCCAAACCCCTTTTTGAAAATAACTTTCCCTTTTTCAGCAACCAGAATGGATCCATTAAATTTTCCATATTCAGCATATGCACTTATTAGCTTATCGAGTTTATGAACTTTAGCTTGTCCATAAGCCACATTAATGATCCCTGCTACGATAAAGACTCCAAGGAAAACAGTCTGAATAACTTTTCTGTTAGATATACTCATCAGTATTTCAATTTTGTTTTTGATAACGAAATAACTTTTAGTTTCTAATTTTTTCGATCAACGATCACTTTGCCGATCCACACAACTTAGCATTCGAGCACAATCTTCACAATCTGCTTCGCTGGCCAGTCTTCTGTGTTTAGAGGTTCAACGATCAACTCCCCACCCTCTTGCGCAGAGAAGAAACGAACGGAAGCTGCTAAAAGATTGCACCCCGGTAAGCGATTCACAACATGTCCCTGAACAAAAAGAAGTTGGAAAATGATTTCTTGAAAAGTTTCATAAGTAAAAAATTGTTTTAACTTCCATATCCAAACATACGCCCCCGCGTTGACGCTCCTTGTAAATGAAATGTAAAAAGAAATGTAAATGCGTGTAAATTCTGCTTTTACCGGCTTTTTCAATAACCGGTTGGTGATGTGTTTCAGCATTGCCATCTTGATGCTTGCATTTTTTTTATTGCCTCGTCATTCATAGAACATTCCGATCGCAACTTACGGGCGAAGCAAGTGAACCTCATTATCCGTCAGATTGGTCATCGGTTGATGCTGCAGGCGGGTGACTCCACCTCACGTGTATTGCCGGTTACCGAGATTAAAGAAGGCGCCTTTCTGCTCAAGTTCGAAAACTAATTTGTTTTTAACCACGACTCGCTCATGGTGCTGACACAGGGCTTACTACCCAAAACATTGTCCCCTTCCGGTTACACCGTTACAGTACATGATTGCATGAAAGGCGACATCGTTTATGGTTTCCAGGTAAATAATACCTCGCCAGGCGAATCGAGCTAAAACCCAGCGGTTCGCTATAAAACATTCTACCCGGTTTTAATTCTTCCGTCAAAAATAAAATCTCTATCATTTATAATTGTACAATCCTCAGTCCGAGTGTGTCGGGGGTTGATCAGATAATTAAACTCTTCCGGTACCACCCAAGAGGGAATTTTAATGATTGCATACTGGTTTTTGTTCAGTTAACTTGTACCAAAATCTTTTGCTAATGCAGGTGCTGGAGCCGTGCGCCAGTTACATGGCAGAGCAGACATGTCCAAATCCAGTATATCATCGGTTATTTCGATTTCGACCATACTTAAATAGCGCAGTATACTGGTTGTGCTAATATTGACGGATAACTCAAGAACCGCCAGTGGGCGGCTCTGGGAGGTATATAAACAGGACGTTCCAAAATGATTCCATCGACCGCCATGAAGGCGTGAACCTTCACCCGACAGATCCCTCGCATATCGGGTGTTGCTTACACGGTACACTCTCATACCTCAGGAATAAACACCGTATTCGATCCTACCAATACTATGTTTCACTTCTCCCCTGCCATATACATTATCCAGTATTTCGTAGGGTGATTTTCCTCCCAGGGCCCCTTTTGGCTGAAATATCCATTTGTTGAATTCCTGCTCACTTCCAAAAACATCATATCGCCTGTGCTATTATATTTCGCCCTTACAGGACGTGATTCAAGGACTTCTCTTATCAACGTTAATATGTTATCTTTATTAAAATAGGGGTAACTTTCTTTGAGCACTTAATCACCTGATATGGACATTTAGAATTTGCATCCGACAAAAAAGTTGAGCTCTAACAGTAGCCTTGAATAAGGAGTGGAAGGTAACACTATCACCCTAACGGATAACCTAATTAAACGGCATTGAATCATCAATCCCTTTTTAAAGGAGTAATATTCACACGGCATGCCCTAACTTTTTGTACAAACCGGAGTTGTCTAAGCGTGACTCTTAGATTTACCCAGCTCCTATAATACAAGTGCCAGGTCATCAGGGTTATGATCAGTAACATTGCCAAGACTGACTATGAAGGGCATTTTATTTTAACTAAAATCCTTTATTCAATCATTCAGTTTTTGCAAAGAGTGTCGATAAAAGTGCGTTCCCCTTGTATCGGCATCAGTGTATTGAATATCGGCTATAAACCCGAAACGTATCTCGTTTCCATTTGGTGGAGCATATAATATTTATTATACCGACCTGTACAAGCGCCAAGAATACAACTAAAGTTGCTTTTTAAATTTGTAATCTTACTTTCAAACCAGGAATAAGTTTTGGGAATTTATTTATATCACCATCCCGGGTTCTGTTTCAGATTTGGGTTTAGTGTAATTTCGTTTAATGGGATAGATTCAAGATAATCTCTACCAACATTAAAGCCATATCCATTTGGAATTTGCCCTACGTATGGATCAAGAAAACCATCTGCATCTGTTTTATAATTAATGTTTCTACCAGCCCAATCCGCCGCATTAAATGGATACCCTTTTGGTCGTTTGCCTTTCAGTAAATTATGTGCTGCCCACCGCTTAATATCATCATAGCGAAAGCCCTCTGCGCCTAGCTCAACGGTACGTTCACGCCGGATTTCAAACAGTTCGTCGGAAATTGGATATCCATAGTCTGCATAACGCAATTGATTAGGATCCTTTTGTATTTTAAACGGAGGCATTCCAGACCTTGCTCTTAGTAAATTAATCGATTTTGCATAATCTACCGGCTCTCCCAACTCGGCTTTTGCTTCGGCATAATTCAGCAATGCTTCCGCATAGCGAAATACAATTGCCCCCGTTTGGGAACTGGTATTCCAGGAAACGCCACTGCCTGCCTGGGGGTCCTTTGGATCATTTCCCTTTCTGATTTGAAACCCTGTGTTATTGAGCGATTCTCCTGATTTATCCAGGAAGGGCTGAGAGAATACCCCTTTTCCAAAACCGTTGTCCCACATAATTCCTCCCGGCGTCCATATAGTTTGAGACAACCGTGGATCACAGTCGCTGCCTATCTTATTCAAAAAGGCATTTCCTTTTACAGTTTTTCCGATGTTATAATAATCATAAGCATTACCGGTTTTATCAAGATAATGATACACCTGCTGAAGGGTCATGCTAATTCCGGCAGTCCTGTCTGACACATAAATTTGAAAAGAATGCGACAACTGCAGGTTTACGGAATATGCTTTCCAGAGAATTACTTCTTTGTTATTTGATTGATTTATTAAAGAAAACAGTTTACAGTAGTCATTGGCAGGCTCATTATTAGAATATAAAGAAAGACTAAAAGATGGCGACATTAGCGCTTCTGAGGCATTTATAGCTGCCCGCAGGTATTTCGCCTGATCTGCACCTTGCGTGCCGAAAGGGGTATTCTTATGATACTTTTGCCATGTTCCTTCATAAAGGGCTACTCTCGATTTAAACAGTAGCGCTGCTTCTTTAGATAATCTGTTGTTTCCTCCATCCGTTTCTTTTAGGGGTTTAAGGTATTCAATCGCTCTATCCAGGTTGGATAGTATGGAGTCAACTACCACGACCCTGGATTCCCTCGGCTTTTTTAAGCCATCAGAGCCTATTTCAAGAGGATCGGTAAACCAGGGTACGTCGCCATAAGCCTCCACTTTTTCAAAGTAAAACCAGGCTTTAAAAAAATGCGCTTCTCCTAAAAATTGTTTATACTTTTCGAAGGGATCTTTACATTTCTGGTAATTCTTGAAAAAGACATTTACGCTTCTTATATTTTCCCAGCTCCAGTTTCCACCAGATGTTACCGGCTGGTTGGTGCCATTCCATAAAGTACTGGGTGATGCTGATATTTGGACATCAGAGCCCCTTGTACCATCCCAGCCAATCAAACCCATATAGCTACCAACAGTACCAAAAGCGGGAAATGCATTGTAAAACTGCACCGTATATTTTTCCAGATCGCTTGACGTTTTCCAATATGCTTCGTTTTCTATTTGTGAAAGGGGTGGCCTGTCTAGAAAATCTTTAGAACAGGATACAGCCATAAAAAGAAAACTTATGGAGAATACTATTATCAGGTGCTTTTTCATTTCTATATTTTAATCAATCTATAATTTGTTCTAAATTCAGTTTGGCAAATCGTTACCGGCAATCAATTAAATAGTTAGGTTATTAAAGGGAGATATTTAATCCAAAAGCCCAGATGGCTTGATAAAACATGCTCTTACCATTACCAAATTCTCCCAAACCTGCCGTTTCCGGATCGAAGCCAACAGGTAATTTTGTAAGGGTGTATATATTTTCACCGGAAAAGTAAAACCGGGCCCGTTTCAGCTTTAACCAACTCATCGCCTGCTGTGGAAGCGTATATCCTATCTGTACATTTTTTAACCGGGCATATGCTCCCTTTTGTAAGTAATATGTTTGAACCTGTTGATTTTTCGCGTACTGTGCCGCATTGCTGTAGGGCCTTGGAAAATAAGCATTGGTATTGATTCCCAAACCAGAGTATTTGATTGCATCAGCGTCCCTGTAATAATCTAAATGATTGGGAAAGAGAGAAGATTGGTTCCACTGGTTAAAGCCCCAAAAGATATTTCCTGTTAACCAAAGATCACGTTTTGCAATTCCCTGGATAAACACGCCCAGATCAACGTTTTTATAACTGGCCGTTAAATTCAATCCTATTTGGTACCGTTGGGTGGAATTTCCGATAACTGTTAAGTCGCCGTGATCATTTACTGTATTCTTACCGTTATTAATCTTTCCGTCTCCGTTTAAATCCCTGTACTCAACATCTCCGGTCCGCCAGACCTGTCCGTTAATAAAACTTTGATACTTACCTGAGTTAATTTCATCTGCTCTTTTTTGGGTTTGAATTAGCCCTACGGTTTCATATCCCCAAATTTCACCAACATATTTGCCGGCATAATCCGTGGTTAAGATGCCGGTAGGGTTGGGATATTTAGTAACAATATTTTTATAGTCAAAAATATTCGCTGATAAGGAGTAAGAAAAATCCTTAGAGGCTTTTCCTTTCCATGTCAAAGTAAAATCCCAACCTCTGGTTTTAAGTTCAGAATTGTTTTCCAGTGGTATAGTGGCTCCAAGTACCCTTGGCAGCGCTTGTGCCGGACCCAAACGATCAAAAGTTAACCGCTCGTAATAGTCGAATTCTACCTCCAGCCGATTATTCAGAAATCCGAGGTCGATCCCCAAGTCAGTAGTTTTGGAAGATTCCCAGGTTAGGGTTGGGTTGATTAAATTCGGAGCAAGGGTATAAGCTGGTCTTCTCCCATTAAAAATCCAGTTTAAATTTGTTCTTACACCGAGTAACGCCAAATCCTGGTAAGCCGAAACATTTTGATTGCCAAGTTTACCCCACGAAGCCCTTATTTTTACATAAGGTACATACGCTGATATCTGCTGCCAAAACTTTTCCTTCGATACATTCCACCCTGCTGAAACAGAAGGAAAGAAACCCCATCGCTTGCCATCCGCAAATCGTGAGGTACCATCGTAACGGATATTTGATTCAAAAAGATATTTATCGTTAAAGGTATAGTTAAGTCTTGCAAAATAACCTTTTGTAGCCCAATGGGATAAATCATCGAATACCTGCATATCCCCGGTAGCTGTGGTGATAGAAGGCACTTCGGGAGTAATTAGTTCTCTTTTTAATCCTCCTAAATAATCAAAATTATTTGACTCTTGCTGATACCCTGCCATTAAAGCAAAATGATTATTGGTGGCAATATCAAATTTGTAAGTAGAAAATATATTGAGTGCCTTGTAGGTATTATTTGCTTTATCTTTTGCAATGTATGAGGGAACAGTAAGTGCAATGGGAGCAAGTGTACCGTCTACCTGATCCTCATAAGCTACTAAATTTAAGCCCTCATGATTATTAATGGTGTAATCGATCGAGTAATCGGCATTAATTGACCAATTTTTAAGGGGATTAATTTCAGTAGCGATCCGTTGCATTAAGTTATTGTCTGTAAATTTTTCATATCCGGCACGCATCTGCGGCACCCGCGATAGCTGGGAATAATATCCGTTTGGGGATTTTAAATAAACTTCAGGATGTGTTCTGAATATTTGATGAATGAGCATACCATAACCACCTTCACCGTTATAAATTGGCCGGTTTCTTACTTCGTTAGTAAGTCGTGTGATGGAATTTATTTTCCACCAGCTGGTTACGTTTGCGTCTAGTTTGGCATTCATATTATAGCGGTTATACTTATCATCAACCATTTGTAAAGGTCCTTTTTCATAAGCATGACCTGCTGAAAGAAAGTACCCTATATCTTTGGAGCCGCCTCTTACTGAAACGTTTTCCTGGGTCCTGAAACCGGAACCATAATGAACATTTACCCAGTCATTATTTCCATTGGAAAGCTGGTAGACGGACCATTTGGTGGGATTTGTTGCATCCGGAACGGTTTCAGGTAAGCCAGGATTATTAATGTGAGCCATAATGCGATCAATAGTTTCTTCTGAAAATAAACGCGCTACCCCCTGATTGTCATGCATCTCATTGATGGCCCTGGCAAAGGTGTAGGAATCCACCATATGGGGTTTACGAATTATAGTTGTAGGCCCTCCATTTATGGAAAAATCTACCTGGGGTTTTTGGTTTGCCTTTCCGGATTTTGTTGTAATCAGTAACACTCCATAGGGAGCCCTTGCACCATAAATTGCAGACGCAGCGGCATCTTTTAATACGGAAATACTCTCAATGGTCTTAGGATCAAGTGTATTAATATCGCCAGCTGTACCGTCTATTAGAACGTAAGGAGATCCTTGTCCTCGTATCTGAACAGAGGGTGCAGCACCAGGCTCAAAACCATTATTGCCATAAGCTATAGTTACACCGGGAACAGTTCCATTCAATGCCTGGGAAACATTATTAACCGGACGGTTTTGCAGCCTTTTACCATCTACTACTCCTACAGAACCTGTTAAGTTCGCTTTTTTTTGTGTACCATAGCCCACCACTACTACTTCGCCCAAGCCCGCAATATCGGTTTCCAGTTGCACGGCAATAGCATCTCTATTACGAACCGTAATCGAAACCGGCTGATAGCCCATGATAGAAAAATCCAATGTATCGCCGGGGTTCGCATCAATGGTGAATACACCACCAGCATTTGTAGAAGAGCCTTTGCCAGAACCCTTAACGAATACACTTACGCCGGCTATTGGTTTACCTTCCGCGTCTTTTACCGTACCTTTAATTGGTATAAATTCGTTGTCAGAAGAAGTAATTATTCCCTGCTGTATCAGCAGTCCCATTAGTTCCATTTTTTTCAATATCACCTGGTTACCTACCGCTTCGTATTGGATACTAAACGGATGGAATAAAGAAGAAAAAAGACTGGCCAGCGTTTCATCGTTAGCTGTTATCGATACCTTTTCTTTTTCAGGAATAGTATTGCGGGTATAAGAAAAGTTTACTCCAGTTACCTGGCTTATCTTTTGTAAAGCCGCTTTGAAGTTTTCGGTTTTAATGGTAAGCGTAACTTTTTTATCTAATATTCCGCGCTCTACAGCCTCCCTGGCAAAAGACCTCGTTGTAAACAGAAGCGTCAGAATGGAATAGAGCAGCACTACTTTCAATACAGAAGATAAAATTTGAATACTCAAGCCAGTTTTTTTCATAACCATAAAAAGTTTTGCAGTTAGTAATAATTTAAAAAAATGCCTTTTCACCAGCAATTTAGTGGGAATGAAAAGGTCTCAGCGGGTTGCAAACAGACCAGGGTTGTAATGTTTTCTTTTGTGCTTTGTCGGGTATCATATTTTTTTGTTTATTGATTCATACAACCTTTACCTTCTATATTAATCCCATAATCGTTGATGGTGAAAGAGGCACCAATGGTTTTGGTGATCACCTCCAGTTTCTCTTCCAGACTTTCGCTGCTTAGCGAAATGCTGATATAGCAGTTTTTGAATGTGTTAGCATTGTAATGTACGGGAACGGCATACATTATTTCGAGGGTTTTGAAAACCGTATCCAGCGGTGCGTCCTCAAAATCCAAATTTGGTGCATTAGCCACTTCCAGTTCAATTTTCAAGGCACCGGTATAAGTCGCCGTTATTAATTCTTTTTTTGCTGCCAGGTACGTGCTGATCTGGTGGGGCAATAAAATTTTAGGCGCCGATTGTTCTAAATCCTGGTCTTTGAGATATACAGACACTTTACCAGTTCTTACCGCTACCGATTCTTTGTTTTCCACAGTACTCACTCTAAAACTTGTGCCCAATACTTTTATTACCAACTTAGGTGTGTAGATGTAAAAAGGCTTTTCAGGATTTTTAACCACGTCAAAATAAGCTTCACCGGTAAGCTGTACCTGGCGCTTTTTACCGCTCATTAACCGGCTGTATGAAATGCGGGCACCTTTGGCTAAGGTAATTTTAGAACCATCGGGCAAAAAAAACAATTGATTTTTTTCGCTGCCGTTATAGCGGATTACTTCAGCAGCGCTTTTTTCTTTCATCGCTGACGACACCGCTATCGACGTATCACCCGGCTTCAGGAAAAGTATGACGGCGGAAAATAAAATCAATCCGACCACTACAGCTGCAGCTAACCAATATATTTTTTGCCGGCGGGGTCTGTTCTGCACAAACACAGCTTCCTGCTCTATGGTATGTTCAATATGGGTCCACATTTGCACTGTTAAGGCCCCGTCTAATTCTTTTTCACTTTCGTTCTCTCCTGTTCTTAATTCCAGTAAAAATTGTTTGGCTTCTTCAGCCAAGCCCGTATTTTCAATGCTGGCTTCTATCCATTGAAGCCAATATTCCATATAGGGGCTTTGAGGATTTAATATCCAATCCACAAACCGGTTATCCAATAAGAGAATATTGATTTTTTTCGCTCTCTCGTCCATATAAATATTATGACCTAAATATAGTAATGGCGGATTTGTGATTTACATACTCACTTTTTTTAAACTTTTTTTTAAAAATTCACTTTTGCAGTGTGATGGGCTGATATCCTTTGCGCAGCGTTTTCAAAGCCCTCGACATCAGGTTGAGCACCGACTGATAATTCATGTTCATGAGGCTGGAAATGGTTTCGTAGGAAAAGTTGTGATAGAAACGGAGATATATTACTTCGTGCTGACGCCTGGGGAGTTTATTTAATAATTGATGCACTTTATGGTAAGTGTATAGGTCCTGTTCTTTAGCGGCTATTTCCAGTTCAATATATCCGGTTACCAAACTATCTGCGGAAAGTTGTATTTCGGCTTCACTTACAAAAGATTGTTGTGCTAAAGCTCTGGACAATTTATTTCGCAAGGCCCGGAACAAATAAAATTTAGGATCGGTGGTATCGACCAGGCGCTGCCGGCTTTTCCATAATTCCACAAACAAGTCCTGAATACAGTCTTTTACCAAATCGGCATCAGACGTAATCTTCAGGCCATAGTTCACTAAAATATTTACATAAGTTTTGTAAATACTTTCGAGCGCCTTTCTATCGCCGTTTTTGAACCGGCTCCATATCATAGGTAGATCTGTTCGGGCAATCAATCGTTAATTTTTAGATTTATTACTTTTTTATAGCTATTTCCTTTTTCAACAGGTACAGATAACTTATCAGGAAACACAACTATTTGGCAGCACGCAATTCATTAGCGCATGGGAAAGTACATAAAAATTTTGGTAAACAATACGCATACGATTGCGTAATGATGATTGGCAATTAAAATGCTTTTGCATTCTCATTTTTTTACCAAAACAGCGCACCAGGTTTATTAGCAAATCAAAATAGATCCTTACTAATTTATTTGGTCAGAAGAACCATATAGTCATCCGTTATATGAGTTGATATGAAAGGAAAAAGAAATAAAGGCGGGCTTCTATTCCGCCTTCAGGCTCTTTACTGGGTTTGACAGTGAAGCACGTATGGCCTGAAAACTAACCGTTACCAGGGCGATGATGAGCGAGATTACACCGGCTAATCCAAATATCCACCATTCTAACGGCACCCGGTAGGTGAAATCGCTGAGCCATCGGTTCATGAAATACAAGGAGAGTGGGGTCGCAATAACAAATGCAATAGTAACCAGTTTAAGAAAATCTTTAGACAGCAAATGCACGATTGCCTGTACGCTGGCGCCCAGCACCTTGCGGATGCCAATTTCTTTTTTTCTTTGCTCTGCTATAAAAGTAGCCAAGCCGAATAATCCCATACAGGCAATCGTAATGGCGAGCGTTGCAAATAGGATGGCAATTTTTCCGACCCTTTGTTCTGATAGATACATTTCATTAAACGAATCATCCAGAAATGTAAATTGAAAAGGCATCGACGGGCTCATTTGTTTCCACACTTTTTCAATTTTCTTTACGAGGCCATTTACATCTGCCGTATTAATTTTAAAGGTGGCCATATCGGACCATTTGCCTTTCACAAAACAAAGTGGCCCAATGCCCTGTTTCAAAGATTCAAAATTGAAATTTTGTGTAACGCCAATGACGGTATAGACAGTTACGGTTTTTTCGTCGTTTGGCTGATAAATTTTATGTCCAATGGGGTCCGCATAACCAAGGAATTTAGCGGTGGTTTCATTGATGATCATAGACAGAGAATCCCCTGGAAAGTCGCGCGAAAATCCTCTGCCCTGGACAATTTTAATCCCTAGTGTTTTTAAATAATCTTCATCGATTCTCCAGCTTTGCATATCGATACCTCCTGTTTTCAAATCAGGAACCGGTTCTTTAAAATAGGTGTTGTCGCTCCGCGAAGAATTGGATACGGGCAGATAACTGCTGAGCGTTCCCGACAACACGCCATTCATTTGGAGGATGCTGTTTTTAAATGCCTGTTGTTGATCTCCAAGAGTATGCGTATTATTTATCGTAACCACCTCGTCTTT
This sequence comes from Chitinophagaceae bacterium, assembly GCA_039921525.1. GTDB lineage: Bacteria > Bacteroidota > Bacteroidia > Chitinophagales > Chitinophagaceae > JADCRZ01. The sequence continues at coordinate 11,587 of JBDSBP010000580.1, forward strand.
GTTGAAACCAAGATCCTGTTTTTGGATAAAATGCAGCTGTTTATAAATCACCAGCGTGCCTACGATGAGAATAGTTGACGTGGCAAACTGGAACACAACGAGCGCACTGCGCAGACTCACAGGACTATTACCTTTACCCAGGTTTAATTTTCCCTTTAATACTTCTATCGGACGAAATCCGGAAAGAAAAAATGCGGGATAACTGCCGGCAAGTATACCAACCAATACCGGTAATAGAATCAGTATGGATAAAATAAAAGGCGAGAACAACTCTCGCAGGGAAAGAGATTTGTTAGCTAATTGATTGAACGGAGGTAAAACCAGCGATGCAATTGTGATCGCAACCAGCATGGAGAATATGGCTATCAGCGTTGATTCGGTCAGAAATTGAAATACCAGGTAACGACGTTCTGTACCCAGCACTTTCCGAATACCTACTTCTTTCGCGCGACTGGCAGAGCGTGCCGTAGCTAGATTCATGAAATTAATGCAGGCAATCAATAAAATAAAAATAGCGACCGCGGAAAATATATATACATATTGAATATTGCCGCTTGGGCTGAGTTCTAATGAACGGTCCGAATGCAAATGAATTTTGGTGAGGGGAATCAAAGAATATTCCAACTGGTTACCTGTTTTCTTAAAATCATCCATATTGGTAATCTTAACAAACTGGCGGATCGCTGGCAGCACATATTTGTCGACATACTGATTGAAGTCATTTTCAATCTTTCGTGGATCGGTGCCTGGTTTCAACAAAAGATAAGTATAAAAATTATGACTGGTAAACTGTCCCCATTCATAATCCGCATTTTTCATGGAGAACAGGAAATCAAAATGGAAATGTGAATTGGTGGGAATATCTTTTACAACGGCCGTGATTTTGTAAACGGGGGTTTTGGAATCATTTGTTTCAATGGTCTTTCCCAAAACTTTAGTTGTTCCAAAATATTTTATCGCGGCAGTTTCGGTAATAACTACAGAATTTGGATCGTTAAGTGCAGTATGTTCATTGCCTTCGATGGCAGGAATTGTAAAGACATCGAAAAAAGTGGAATCTACATGAGCCACATGGGTTTCTGTAATGAACACATTATCTTTTTTGATGAGTTTGTTGCCGTTCGAATTATAGATACGGGTAAACTGTTCGATAGCCGGGTAATCTTTGACCAATATGGCACCCATTACATCCGGCGTCACAGGCATATGAAGTTGACTCGCTCCGAACCGTATATCTGAATTGATGCGGTAAATTCGGTCGGCTTTATCATTAAAGCGATCATAGCTTAGTTCATCTCCTACATATAGACAGATCAGGATAAAACTGGCCATACCGATTGCTAATCCGGCTATATTGAGTACGGAGTAGATTTTGTTTTTCTGAAGATTTCTCCAGGCAATGGTTAGATAGTTTTTAAGCATACCCAAATTCACCAGTTATAGTGCCATTTTGCTAGAATGTTAATAATCAGGTTTATAGGAATTTTACACCATTGGAAGACTGTACGAATCCGAACAATCATTGTCCGGTCGTGATGTTTGATTGTTCAAGATTAAAACTTGTTATTTAGTAAGATAAGTAGATCTCGTTTATAGCTACAATGTTTTTATCTGGTGTGGTCAGTAAAATGTGAGTCGAGTTTGGGCTTACATATTACCTCCAAAAAATTTATGCAGCCTAGCCTGCAGCAATTTCTTTCCAGGTGACAATACCCTCTCTAATTTTTTAAGAAGTAAATCAACTTCTCAATCAGGCTAACTTGCGGCAACGACGGTGAATATCATCAACTCATGAAGAAAAGTATATCCACATCAGAATTGATATCTCAATCAACCTCTGATAAAAATATAAGAAAACGACCCTTAAGTGATTATTTTACACATTGCCTGGAACGTAGAGCTTAAAGAAATTGACCGAACG
>JBDSBP010000581.1:0-8226 GCA_039921525.1 Chitinophagaceae bacterium
CAGCTATCGGCTATCGGCTAAAGAATACATTATATTATATTTTATTTTGACTAATAATTTTCTTAACCGATGTAATACTACACATAGAATACTAATATTTTCAAGATAGAACTTTTATGAAGGAAATAAAAACGGATAGTAGCTGAAGGCCGATAGCCGATAGCTGATAGCTGATAGCCGATAGCTGATAGCCGATAACTGACAGCCAATAGCCAAATCAATTTCCATCCGACACATAACTGGCAATCCCCACTTTTTTATACATCCTGGATATGCGGTGTGCATGCTCATCATAGGCCGACTGAAATAATTCTGTAGCTTTTTCCACGCCGATCACAGCGGCTGCAGTGAGTACTTTCGGTGGATGGCCGGCACGTGTTAGCAGGTTTGCCAATTCCGCTTTGATACAATTAATGATCATGCAAGAGCCAACGGTTGATCCAGGAGCCACCGGCGTTGCTAAATTTTCTATGGTAATCATCGAGTCTCCCACTGGTGCACCTGAGTCTAAAACGATATCGCAGAAGTCTTGCAGTTTCCGTCCATCAGCCCGTTTGCTGCTGGCCGCTTCGGAATGTTTTTTCGAAATAATGCCAACCGTTTTGATACCTTTCTGCTGAAACAGTTCTGCCATTTCTATGGGCACAATATTGCAGCCAGATGAAGAAATGATCAGTGCCGTATCTATAGGGGTCGTGTCAAAATTTCGTAAAATTTGTTCAGCCAAACCCGGAACATTTTCCAAAAACATCGCCTGTCGCTGACCGTTGGCACCCACTACTAAATTGTGAAAAGTAAGTGACAATTCTACTATGGGATTAAAGCCGGGAAATGAACCATATCGTGGCCACATTTCTTCTACCATAATTCGGCTATGCCCACTACCAAATACATGCACCATCCTGCCGTTTAAAATAGATTGGGCAAACAGGTTAGCTGCCCCGAGTATTTTTTCTTCCTGCCCGGCTACAACATTAATCAGCTGCTGGCATTTGGCAAGATATTCTTGTGTATAACTCATTATTACTTTTTTAAATTTTAGTAAGTGCAAAAGCGGCAGCACCGATAGCGCCGGATAAATCATTGAAACGTGCCAGTTTCACCAGCATCGTTTTCTTGTTTGGCCGCCACTCGTACATGCTTATAAATTGCTGAAGAGGTTCCAGCAAAGCGTTGCCGGCCTGGGTAATGCCACCGGCAAGTACAACAATTTGTGGCGACAAAGAATTAGCAAAAGACGCAATCGTCAGTGACAATTTTCGAACAAGATCCAGCCAGAGCCAGGTGGCAAAATGATCCTTATCATTATATGCTTTTACTAAATCGAGCGTTGATGTATAACGACCTAACGACCGTCGTTGTATTGAATAATTACCTATGGCATATTCCAGGCTGCCGGGCATTCCGGTAACGCTCAATTCATCATCATGGGAGTTGATAGATATATGACCAAAATGGCCAGCCATCTGGCCTTCACCCTGGTAGAGTTCTCCGTTTATCAGGATGCCCCCTCCTACTCCGGTTCCTAACGTAAGCAACACCGCATTCCTGTACCCCTGTATTTCTCCAAACTTTGCTTCAGCTATCAGTGCAGCATGTGCATCATTTAGTACAAAAGTCCGGGTATTGAAAAAGGATTCCCAGTAAAAGTTTTCAAGACCGGGCAACCGGCCTGGCATATGGGAAATACAGGTATTCTGCGCGTTAGCAAGCCCGGGGCAAGACATACCAATGACGTCCACTTCTTTGCCATGACTATTTTTCAAATAGTTAACCATTTCCAAAACCTTTTCCCGCCAATTTCCGTAATTGTCATCATTGGTGGGGATGGAATGACGATGAAGAATCGTGCCCACTTCATCCAGCACAATCCCTTTTACGTTGGTTCCACCTAAATCTATACCTACTGCTACCCGCATATTATTGTTGTTTATATTGCCCTTCAGAAATTTCCCAACCTCCATCCACATACATCACCTGTCCCGTCGTGAACCTTGAAGCATCCGACATAAAATATAAAGCGGCTCCGTCAAGGTCTTCGGGGCGTCCGTTCCTGCCTCCATCCAATGGTTGCTTCGTTGCAACAAAACCCATTATGGTTGAATCCTTACTCGCTCTTTCAGACATGGGTGTATCTACAAGTGCCGCCCCCAAAAGATTAACCCTGATATTATCCTGTGCATAGTAGGAAGCAATAGATTTTGTAAACCCGATCACTGCTGATTTCGCAGCGGCATAGGCATGCGTAACAAAAAATTTGGGGGAAGGGGAAAAGCCAAGGACTGATCCCATGTTTAAAATAGTACCGCCTTGTTCAATAATCTTAAACATTTTAACGGCAGCCTGGTTGGAAAGCATGAGGCTTGTCAAATTCATTTCAAATGTCCTGTTCCATCCTTCCAATGTTAATTCATGCAGGGGACCATCGCCATATTTTCTCCCACTGCCTCCGGCAATATGGTACAAGCCTTGAAAGCCGCCAAAGTGTTGGATACAAAGTTCGATGGCATGAGTTGCTGTTTCGGGATGGGAAGCATCTGCGGCAAAGACATGTACGGCATCACCCAATAATTCCTTGGCTTTCCTGCAGCTATCAGGATTTCGGCCAACTAAAACCAACCTGGCACCTTCCCGAACAAAGGCGATTGCCGCCGAAAGTCCTATTCCGGTGGTGCCCCCAATTATAACAATGGATTTATTTAATAACATGGCGATCAGGATAATATCTTTGTATTAATTGAGTATGCTAAAGCTGTAAAGTAAGGACAGAAAATTCAATTTTATTCGTTTTAAAAAATTAACATTGCAAACCAACTACGGAAAACTAATATAAGTGAGGTTGGAAATAAAACAACGACTATGTATAAAATGATCACAATTTCTTTCTTATGCGCTTTTTCTTTTGCGCAGGCGCAAAAACAAAGTGTATTTAAGAAAGATTTTTCCAAGCCCGAAGCAACAGAAGTGTGGGATCCCAAGCCCGCATTTATAACGCCTGGCATAGGCACTGCACCGCCTTCTGATGCCATTGTTCTGTTTGATGGAAAGAATATGGACAATTGGTCAATGATAGATGGCAGTGCTCCAAAATGGATATTAGAAAGTGGTGTCATGACTATTAAAACAGGAACCGGCGACTTGCAAACGAAACAAAAATTTGGTGATTGCCAATTACATATCGAATTTAGAATTCCTGATGATCCAAAAACTATCGGGGAGCATACGAATGCGGGTAATAGTGGCGTGTTCATGCAAGAGCGGTATGAAGTGCAGATTTTCGACTCCTATCATAACCACACACCTCTATATGCAAATGGCCAGACAGGAAGCATTTATAAACAAGTGATTCCTATGGCAAACGCCTCAAGCAAAAACGGAGAATGGAACACCTTTGATATTTTTTACACGGCACCCACTTTCCTGGATAATGGCACGCTTGATAACGCTGCTTTTATTACGCTTGTTCATAATGGAGTGCTTACTCTCAATCACTTCAAAATACAGGGCAACTCATCTTACATTGGTATTCCAAAATATGATCTTCATGATAAAGCATCCGTTCAGTTACAAAGCCATGGAAGTGCCGTAGGCTTTCGAAACATATGGATCCGCGATATTTCAACCCCGAAACAATGATCATCTAAACAGCGATATCTATACTAAATATTCCTACAGATTTTCTCCTGAAAATCTTTGAATGGTGTGAATTATAACAATATTGGAACGGTAACTGAAAAAAAACTGCAGGTGATCAGAAGTATGAATATACGGACCCTAAAGGAATAAATCCATAAAAGTAAAATGATGATGATTTGGTGTGTCGGTGAGGCGTTGGCTCTAGGCTAAGTGTCTTTTTTGAAACAATTTTTTATCAAGTATGTCGGCCGCTTTGTGAAATGTGTTTAAGTAGCTTTTATAGTTCATTTATTTTTCAATTCTCGAGGATAGTGGGGGCTGTCACAATAGCTGCTAACGTTGTTGCCTAAAAGGACCTGCTTAAAACTTATAGCTGTAACCCAACCTGAAAACCTGTGTTTCGTAATAGTCTGTGCTAGTTAGCTTAAACCCGTTGCCATTTAATTCTTTCTTAATTTTTAGCGTATTAAAAATATCGCTTGCATTAAAAAACAGTTCACCTTTGCTTTTTTGAATTTGCTTTTTTAGGCCCATGTCCACCGAAAACCTTGTACCGATTTTTCCTTGTGGTATAATATCAGGTGTTAGATAAATGCTGGAAATTTGAATGTCTGTTTGCTTCGGTAAATGAAAAATGCCATTCAGTTTTATATTACCGGATGTAAACTTCTCTTTTAGTGCTGCATATATTGATGGTACAGGATATTTGTTTTCTACGGTAAAAACGTCAATGATATTTTGATACACATTAACATTGGTATTAAATGAAACTACTTTTGAAAAGTCGTGTTGCAAAATCATTTCAATACCTGTGTTACTGCTATGTCCTGCGTTTTGAAATACGGTATAAATTAAAGTGCTTGGTCGTACTTGTGTTGCAATTCTTGTAATAGTTCCCTGGGTACTGCGATGGTATAATGCCGAATAGAAATAGCCCTTTTTTAGATTCGTTTTATAGCCTAACTCATAAGAGCTAGTGAACTGAGGACGAAGTGCCGGGTTACCAACCTTAATTATTTCAGCATCATCATACTTCGGAAAAATACGGATGTCTACTTCATTGGGTCTGTCAACCCTTCGATTGTAAAACAACGAAATTTTATTTTGGTCATTTATTTTATATGCCAACCTTACATTAGGAAAAGGTTGTGTGTAATTATAGCCATCACTTTTATACGTATTATGGTTGGGGTTTACTATATATTTTAAATCCACATATTCAACTCTTAAACCAATTTCAGCTTCTATCTTTTTACTTTCATAAACATAATTGCCATAAACTGCAGGGATGATTTCTGTGTAAGTTGCTGCCCCACCTGCATTGGTGTCTAATGGTGAATTTAGTCCCGGTTTAAATTGCATATTAGTTGGTATATCTCGGTAACGAAACTTTATACCGCCTTCAATGCGCCCATGCTTTAAGGGTTTTACATAATCAATATTAAGATCGCTAACGTGTTCATCCGATAGTAACTTAAACGAATCCAAACCTGTATAAGCGGGTAGCGTATTAACAAAATTGTATTTCTCATCTTCCCTGTGAAAAGTATAATTGAAACTGATATTTAATAAATGCCCTGCTTGTTTAAATCTATGTTGGTATGCTGCTGATGCTACGGTAGTAGTTTTTAGTTCATCTTCTAAAAATTGCCAAAGGCGTTCTCTGTTAGAATTATCTTTATTAAAAAATGGTTGGTCGCCGCGGTCAATTATCTTTTCAATACCAAATAAGCCTGAAACAGTTAGCATATTTTGACTATTTATGTTCCAATCAATTCCTGCTTTTGTAGTAACAAAATGAGTGTTTCTGTTTCTTTTTGTTTGTTGGTTGATAATTGTACCATTATCAAAAGTTCTGGTTACAAATTCATTTTTGTTCAGTGTTTCTGTATACAACCAATCGGCTTGTAAAAACGCATTTATTTTATTTTTTCGATAATTTAAAGATAGCGAAGGATTGATTTTAGGCGTTGACTGATATTGTGGACTTATTGTAGGCAAATTTTTCTTTTTCTGCCACAAAGCACCTACACCTGTTGTAAAACCAACTTTGCCATTAAAGCCTTGCTGCATATTTTTTTTGTAGATAATATTAATGATACCTGCATTTCCGTTTGCATCATATTTAGCAGATGGATTATTAATGATTTCAATTCTCTCAACGGCAGATGCAGGTATATTATCTAAGCCTGTTTGACCGCCAAAGCCTGTTAAGGCAGTTTGTTTGCCATCAATTAAAATAGCTACCTTATCGCTACCTCTTAATTCCACTTTTCCATCCTGGCTTGTCGTAACGCCTGGCAAATTTCTTAATGTCTGCAAAACAGAACTACCAATTTGGCTGATGTTTGCAGCAACTGAATATGTTTTTTTATCCATCTTATTACTCACATCATCTTGCTTTGAATTTACTACAACCTCTTGTAATTGTTTGGAATCTTGCTGTAATTCTATAGTGCCAATGTCTAAGAATGCACTTAGCGAACCAACCAAAACTGGTTGTGATTTTAATTCAAAACCAGTAAATGAAAACTGTAAAATATAATTGCCCGATTTTATATTGCCTAATGTAAACCTTCCTTCTTCATTACTTATAGTTCCAGTAACAAAAGAACTGTCCTTTTCCGTTTTCAAAACGATGTTTACAAAAGGCAAAGCAGTTTTATCTGCTTTGGCTTTTATTAAACCTGATATAGTAACTGCCGAAGTTTGAGCTTGCGATATTGATACCATAAACAAAAAAAATGAAAAAAATAACCTTATTTTTTTTCGCATTGTTTTACCTTTTTTAATTACCCTTTTAATTCTTTAATAAATTCTCCATTGCTGTCAAAAATTAAATCCATCCCTTTAATTTTTACTTCGTAAGTCAGAACCCCTTTTGCATCTGTAATTTTTACTGCTTCATTTGCCTGCTTACCTGAGTAATGTTTTTGTACATAATCTAAGATGCCGATGGAAGCTCGTTCAATTCAATTTCAACTTCGATTTCAATAATGGTGCCTTGTGCGTTCATCAAACAGAACTATCTGCTTTATTAATGTGAAAACTTGCTTCGTAATTTTCTCCTCGTTATCCCACTTTCCTTCTTTGGTTGTCGGATAGTTTTTTTGAAAGACAGATTTTACAGTGGCAGGTACATTTTTTTCCTGCATTTTTTGTGCAAAGATGTTTGTTGCAAAAAGCATTACCATCATTATTGTTGCTGACTTTTTTATTGTTTTTTTATTCAGTGATTTAAAATAATAGCACAAAGCTGCGACATGAATTAGAATAAAATTTGAATTTTAGAATGAAATGGAAAAGGAATGACGATTGTTTTCATAATTATATGATACTAGCCAATTATTAATGTTGGCAATTTTTTTAATGAGAGATAAGCCTAAGCCTGTTCCTTGTTCAGAAGGGCTTGCTTTAGAAAAGCGATTGAATAATTTATTAGTGGTTAAAGGGATAGATTGTCCTGTATTTGAAAATGTAAGTTTACATTCCTCAATTACAACATGTATTTGCCCACCTTCCATATTATGTTTCAGTGAGTTCAAAAACAGATTGCTAATGAGAACATCTGCTAATACCGAGTTTGATGTTATTTTAAAATCTTCTTCTGAATCTATCCTAATCGTTAGGTTTTTTGCTTTTGCCTGCTCGGTAAAAAAGTCAATATTTTTTTGAACACAGGCGGTAATTGAAATAGTTTGCTTGTTACCGTAAATATCATTTTCCATTTTTGATAGCAGCAACAGATTTTTATTTAATCGGTTTAATCGGGAAACATTCTCATTTAATGAATCTAAAATTACCGCCTGCCCTTTGGTAATATCAGCCCTTTGTATTAGCGCATCAATTTTGGCTTGAAAAACTGCCAATGGTGTCTGCAATTCGTGGGCTGCGTTTTCTATAAACTCCTTTTGCGTTTTGTGTATAGCTGTATTTTTATCTATCAGCCTTTCAATACTTGTATTTAACCGATAAAATTCTTCTATTTCTGTCTTAGAAAATTGTGGTTGTTTGGTCTTGTCAATTTCAAAACTCTCAATTTGTTCAAGGGTTTTATAGAAAGGCTTCCATAGAGAAAGTGAAAGCTTTTTTGTTATGAAGAATAAGCCAATGAGTAAAGTAAATATGATTGCTAAGAATAAAAAGCCTATGCTTTTTATAATGTCTTCGCTTTCCACCAAGTTAATTCTGCCTGAATATGCGTATGTTTTGCCTTGTATAATAACACGGGCTTGTAACTCACGGTAAGGTTCTAATTCTGCGTCGAGACTATCGTAGTAAGTTGTATTATAAAAGGTGTCTTTTAAAAAATTGCCAATAGGGGCAATTTTTCTATTACGGTTAAATTTGTTCCAATCAGCAATGTCTGTTTCATTCATTGTATGGGCTGCATACGCTGTAAATTCTTTCTTGTGAAGCAATAATGTATCGTCTGCTTCCTTCAGGTATAGCTTTTGGGTTGCATAATAAAAAACAGGTGCTGCAATTATTAAAATTAGCAACGAGTATAATAAGTACGCTCTTAAAGTTCTATGTAAAAGTCTTTTATTCATTTTTCCATTTGTACCCTAAACCATAAACTGATTTAAT
>JBDSBP010000582.1:0-20550 GCA_039921525.1 Chitinophagaceae bacterium
CTCGACGAGGTCGCCGAGATGTCGACCGCGATGCAGGTGAAGCTCCTCCGGGTTCTGTCCGACGAAACATTCACTTCCTCTCGTGTCATTGCGCCTTCCAGCATTTTTAGATAACGTTCTTTCATAAGGTTCCAATCAACCCCATGCATATTCTTATCATAAAAATAATCGCGTTCCAAACGCCAGGTATCCAAGAATACCTGTCTCCATTCTTTTGCCGGGTCAACAGATAGTTGCATTTCGTTTATACGAAGTGGTTTTTCAAATTTTTGGTTTTCCTCCGGTTTAATAATTACCCATACGTTTGACCGGCTCACCAGCATTTTTTTTCCGTCTGCCGATAACGAATAATCATTTATGTTCTCTATGATTGTTTTTTCCTCTCTTTTTTCTGCATCAAAGTAACGAAGGCTGGGCTTGGCTTCCGGCGCGCCGGTGTTGGGATAAACCTGGTATATGATCTTGCCTTTGACTGCGCTGAGGTTGCGATAATTACCGGCCTTTAGGGGTAGGAGAACTAGCCTCCTTTCAATGCCATCGAGGCTAATATCTAACGGTTTCACTATTTTATTAGTGTCCAGGATACCCGCATCTTTTAACATCTTTTTCAAACTATCGGCCTTTTGTTTTTCGTCGTCTTTTTTTATGCCTACCTCGTCATTCTTTTCATACAATAATGATGGAGTAGTTTTGTTTAGTGCGATCGCCGCTACCTGGGTAGAATTGGCGTAGATGAAAGTGTTATCAATGCTACTGTAATTTGGTAGATAATACTGGTTGGTAAGCAGGTAGAGATATTTACCATCAGGATCAAAAACCGGGTCTGTACAATGGTAGAAACCACTCGTTACCTGCTGTAATTTTTTATTGGTATAATCAAACAGGTAAACGCTGTTATGAGAATTTTCACCATCCCTGCTGAAAGTTAACCAACGGCTGTCAGGCGACCAGCTACAGGTAAAATTTTCAAGTGTGCCATGCGTCATTCTAAGCCCTTTGTCTGCTTCTGTTGTTTTACTGGTAACTATATCGTAGATCAGTATGCGCATAGTTTTATCAATAAATGCTAATTTTTTATTATCCGGTGACCAGAATAAATTATACCGGAAACCAGGCCCATAACTGGTTAGCTTTTTGGCAGAATTTTCTTTGTCAGGCTCCAACTTCCAAAGTTCATATTCGCCGGATGCATCGCTCCAGTATGCAACTGTTTTACCGTCTGGCGACCAGGCAGGTGCACGTTCTGCCGATGAAGCAGATCTTGTTAGGTTTTTCACGTAACCATTCTCAGCAGGTAGAGAAAATATTTCTCCCCGAGCTTCTACAAGGGCACGATTGCCATCCGGACCTATAGATGTATGCTGGATGTATTTTTCTACAGACAGTGTTGTAGGCTTTAATGCTGTTCGGTCATTGATGAGCGTTACCTTCACTTCTTTCAACTGCTGTGCTGCTAATCCATAGAGGTATAATTTCCCGCCTGCTTCCAAAACAATATCGGCCGGGCCGAGAGAAGGGAAATGAGCATCATACTCTTTGAAATGAGTAAGCTGCGAAAAAGCTTTTGAGCCGATATCATAGCGCCACAGGTTCATGCGAACTTCGGGACCACGATCTGATAGAAAATATATGGATTTATCAAACCACATCGGTAGTTCATCAGAAGCATCGGTGGTGGTAATTTTTTCTGAGGTTCCTTTAGCAAAGTTAAAAATATGTATATCGGCATTCCAGCCACCACGATATCTTTTCCAGTTGCGGAAAACCTGCGAGATAAATGTGAGGGCCAATTCTTTTCCGTCAGGTGAGTAGGATCCAAATTCGGCATACTCCAACGGAAGTTTTTCTGCCTGGCCACCAGCTTGTGAAATAGTATAAAATTGATTATATCTTTCCCGGCCGCTTTCCCGGCCTGAAGCAAATAATATTCTTTTTCCATCGGGCGTCCAATCTACCACCCTGTCCGGAGCCCCATGTTGTGTGAGCCGTTCAGGAATGCCTCCTGTACCTGGAATAGTATATACATCCTGGTTGCCGTCATAATTCCCGGTGAAAGCGATTGTTTTCCCGTCAGGTGAAAATTTTGGAAAGATCTCCACCCCGGCAGGCGAACTTAGTTTTATGGCGGTGCCTCCTTCTTTGGGCATGATCCACAGGTCATTGGCATACGTGAATACTATCTGGGCGGCGGATACATCGGGGTAACGATAGAGGCCTGCGTCTATTTGTGCCCTGGGTTGCTGCAAAATGGCAAAGATGAAGCATATAATAGCCATCAGTGATTTCATAGTGATTGCTTTAATAACTCAAGAATAAAGTAATTTTTTGAATATAACATGCCCTCTATAAAATTTAAGCCCTAAGTGATTATATATTGCTGGTAATGTTCACCAGGCAATTGGGGTAGGTTGATGTAAAACAGCTTTTAAAGGGGTCTTTTAAATTAATGGAGTATATTTATTGAAGATATTTCACATAAACCCTCATTATGGAAAAACGAGTATTAGGTATTATTCTTTCCCTGCTAGGTGTAGTAGGACTTATTCTTGCTGCCGTTAATTTTATGAACGGTGGCAGCGGTGCAAAAAATGTAAAAGAAATTGTGATTTATGGGTTATTGGGAGCTGTATTCTTTTTTTCGGGGATTAGTTTGATTAGAAGTACGAAAGATAAGGCTTCTTAAATTTTTGTGGAGCCTTTTACAGGGCGCCTCTGCGGAGAGGCATTTTTAAATAAAAACCTATTAGGTTTGATTTACATGATGCTGGTACTAAATGTTCAAACCTTATAGGTTTGGCGGGAGGTTGTTACATGAAGATTTGGAGTGAGGTCTCATTTAAAACCTATAAGGTTTGAACCTGTAGTGCTGGTACCCTGAATTCAAACCTTATAGGTTGACTCCGAAATTTGTAGGTTGACTCCGAAATTTATGGGGTGTTGCTGAAATTTATAGGTTAACACTGAAATTTATAGGTTGACGCTGAAATTTATAGGTTGAAACAGAACTCTATAGGTAGCACATCCAGCCGTCATCATTTAAACCCTTCCCGGTTGATCGGATCGTGTACCCGGGTGTCTCCTTTTAGAAGTGAGTTTTTATTTTATATATTACCATCCGCCACCACCTCCACCCCCGCCACCACCACCGCTACTTCCGCCACCACCTGATCCGCTTCCACTGCTGCTTGGCGGCGTTGAGGCTGATGAAAGGGAACCTGATAAACCTGATGAAATATCATTGCTCATGGTGTGCATGCTGAATATGCTGTAGCCGGCTATATAATACCCCGGTTGATAACCCTTATCAACGGCGCCCTGCATTATGGACGAAAACTTTGCTGACCATTCATTGCCTACTTTCAGAGCTATGGCATATGGGAGATACTTTTCAAATAGCGCCAGTGTTTTTTCATTAGGTGAGAATTTTTCAAATACCTGTTGCTCCGATTGCTGCAGGTACATTTTAAACCCCAGAATATGATCAGCTACATCTCGGCCCTCCTGGGTATAGGCACCCATTATTTTCACAAACACAAGTTGCAATACGATCAATGCCACCAGCAGCAACGCTATTATCATGAATAAAACGGTAGATGGATGACCTGCCAGAAAGACGATGCTTCCTACTACGCTACAAAATAAAAGAAAGCCTCCAAATCGTGTATATCCTTTATTGAGGATGAAAGCACCGTACAAAGAATTAGGTTTACCCTTGCGAATAAGAAATCGATCTTTCAGAGCCTGGGCCAATGCATCATTGCAACTTTTCAGACTACTGTTGTAAGTGCCTCTTGTTACTGTTTGACCATACAGGCTGTCTACGTTAAAGCCATAAGTGCTTCTCGTATCCGGAATTTCTGTAGAATCTGCCGGGCGTTTGAAGTAATAGGCGGAAGGGTTATTAGACCGGCCTTCCTGTTTTACTTCAATTCCCAGGTATTTTTTTACGGAGAAATCCACTATTGCCGCGGTGAAAAGATGAGGCTGGTATCTTTGATCCAAAATATATCCAATGTCAGCCGGACTTAATTCAGCCGGGGGAGAAAATCGCGGATATATTACGCCTTGCACCGGGTCGCGGCCCTTGCGATGCCAGGTGAAATAATAAAAACAAAATAAAAATACGAGCAACAAGGCGAGAACCGCAACCATGTAATTCGCTTTTGCAAAAGCTATTATATTGCTCGCCTTCCCGGGGGCGGCTACTATTCCCTTTTGTATAGAAACCCCAATAGTTAATCCCTCATAAGATTCTAACCGTTTTGATGTAAAAAAAAGAATGCTGCCATCATCCAAAATTTTGGAGGCACAGTTTCGGTTAATGGACCCCAGAACGCCTGTATAACAGGCATCTTCTTTTATTGCAGCGCCTTTGGGAAACCTGACCAGGCATGAAACGCTGTCGGCGGTAAACACCCAGCCATTGCCGTTCACGTTCCAGTACAGTTCGTCTTTATCCCGGTGAAACATCAGCTGCCGGTCTATTTCATAATCTATCCGGTATTCATAATTGCCCTGTGGTAAATTAAAATCCTTTCTTCCCAACCTGACACTGATACCATCTTTCGTCGATTTTGTAGAATATGATTCTGCTTTTCCATTCTTAAACGCTTCCTTTATGTGAAATCCTACTTCTGACCAAAAGCCATTTTTGTCAATATATTTTGTCGGAATATTACGTACGATGCCTCTTTTAATATCATTATTAACATATAAAGATGATTGGCTTCCTTCACCACCGGTTTGACCTTCCCCATTAAAGATGGTTATGAATTCACTCAATACCAATTTTCCATTAGACAATACCGTTATATCAGAATGAAAACTTAGAATGCGGTCATTATAATCTTTGGCAAAAAGAGCGGACAGGATCGGAGTGCCTGACAGAATTGTTTGTAGTATCTCCTTTGTTTTGTTAAGATAATCCAATCGTATTCTATTATACGTTGCTGTTCCTGTTATTGCCGGAATGTTTTGATAGGTTTTATCTAAAATGGTAAACCGGCTTTGTAACAAAGGCTGTAGCGTTTTTGTATAATAGGTTCGATTGTTGACATAGCGCGTTTTTACTTCCGATGCTGTTATCTCATTGCGTAGCGCAACGGGTCGCGCTACAGACTGGATGAGGCTGTCGTAATCGCTATCATGTATGAATCGAGAAGATATCCCCGACACGTTAAACGACTGCCCAAACAGCCCCCTCGTAACCGGGAAAAAGAAAAACACGATTAATAAAATAACTTTAACACTTATAGAATTATTTGCCAGTGTATTCATTCTTGTTTTGTTAATGAAGAAAAAACCGAACGCATAAAATAATTCTTTATAGTACAGGAATAGGTCATTATCTAATAAACCGAAGTCTTTTACCTACCTCTTGCAGCCACGCTCTTGCCATCAGCTCATGACCTGCAGGCATCGGATGTATGCCATCCCAAATCCAGTAATCAGCCGGTGCCTTCGATAATGCTTTATTAAAAACATTTTGAAAGTTAACAAAAATGGCATTATGTTCTGTACTTAACCGTTTCACTATCTCCCGTCTTTTATCTACTTCGGCAGAATATTCCTGCCATTTCTCTTTCACTTTACCAACTGATAAAACAAATGGTTCGCATAAAACAAACTGAATGTCGGGTAACTGTTGTTTTGTTTGTTGTAATAAGGATCTATAGCCACTTTCATATTGCTCTGCAGAAAAATTTTTATCTCCATTGATAAAAGCGGAAGTATCGTTTATTCCAATTAAAATACTCAGCAGGCCTGGTTTCAAATCGAGTGTATCTTTTTGCCAGCGGGCCGCCAGGTCGGTAACCTTGTTGCCGCTCACGCCCCTGTTAAAAAAATGAAATCCTTTTTTTGGAAATTCATACCATAGTTTGCTGGCAATTATGTATTGATACCCATGACCCATTACATGATTCCAATCGTTGTTCCGGGTCCTGTTTCCATCCGTGATAGAATCTCCCTGGAACAGAAAAGTAAAACCATCGCCTTCCTTATTGGCCCCGCTTTCATCCCGGGGAAATGCGCTTAATAGGGTGGGTGTAAGGGAAACAACGGCCCCCAGGGCTGTTAGTTGTTTCAAGAAATCTCTTCGCAGAGTTTTAGGCTGAACTTTTAACTGGCCACTTTTCATCATGGTAGATTATGTGGATTAGCAAGTATTGAATAAGATCATTCGTAATTATCAAGTATTTATAAAGCTTTATAGAACATAAACATAAGTGTTTTTTGAAAATAATTTAAAATGATTTCTTTCCTGTAAAAATTTCCATTATTGGAATTCCTCAGAAGTTCACAGTAAAGAACGTGTGCTAGACTATATAACACGTTCGATTATTATTTACTATAAAATCCTTCTATTCTAGTAATATGACATGCCTCATAATCATTCCCTTTCACGCCCGCTCCGGCCTTACCAGTTAGTATTAAATTGCTATCTTTAATAGCATCGTAACGAATATGATACGTATCAAAAAATTATATTAATCTAAATATCATTGAGGTAAAAAATCACTATGAAAATTTTTCAACAAGTGCTGCAACTCAGGGAGAGAAAAAGAGGTTTTCATCTCATTACTACGGAAGTTAATAACGCGTTACCACAGATCATTGAATTAAAAACAGGTATATGCCAGGTTTTTATTCAACATACATCTGCATCCCTAACCATTAATGAAAATGCGGATTCATCTGTTAGAAGAGATTTTGAAATGTATTTTAATAAAGCCGTCCCGGAAAATGATCCCGACTACCAGCATGATGATGAGGGGCCAGATGATATGCCGGCCCACCTGAAAGCTGCATTATTAGGCAACTCGGTAACTATACCTGTTCGCAATGGAAGATTGGCATTGGGCATTTGGCAGGGAATTTATTTATGTGAACATCGAAACCAGGCTGAAAGGAGAAACCTCATTATCACAGCCTGGGGGGACTAGCGTTTGGCTATCAGCCTTCAGTTATCAGCTAACAGGAGGAATTATTTCTCTCATTGTTTTCCTGATGGCTGATAGCCAACATAACCGACAGTTTATAATTGACATAAATCCAGGATTAATAGGATGGATCGAGGCCAGGATTTTTAAGATGGATTGAAGTTAAGACACAACCTGACATCAATCCATTCTAAAAAGCCTGGTCCCTGGTAAGTATAATAGATTCATTCGGTTTCAATGTTAGGGCTCCTTTATAAGACTTCTTCTTTAAATCCATCCAATTGTTGTTCAGGTTAATGACCTTATCAGTCTTGCCGGTGTTCAATTCAAACCTCAGTTGATTAGCCGGTATATGTATTAACGAAGAAGACCTGTCAAATCCGTGACTGGATTTCCACTGATCCAATGTGTAATTGGCACTGAATGATGTATTAATCCCATCGGTTACAACAAAAGAAATAATATCACCGGTAGTTGGCATAGAATAATAATTTGAATCAAAGGTTCCGATGGTTTTGATATCATTGTTTAAACTATAAACCTCTAGCATCTTCGATCCCGCGGGGGCATAAATATAATTACCGCTAAGAACATTATTTCTAAGCGGGTCTTGCTTTCCAAGGTTATCCTGAATATATCCTACGGCGGCTGAGCCGGCATTATTATAAATTTTATTACCCCTGATGGTAATTTCATGTGCGTTATGCAGGAAGATGCCGTAACGGGTTCCATTAACAACCGTATTATTTAATATGGTAACGCCCGCCGCATGGTCATCAATATAAATAGGTATGGCACCGGAGTTTTTTTTAAAAGGAGTGGCATCATGGTTTCCGATGCCGTTGGTAATTACATTGTTACTTACCACCCTGCCGGGAAGGTTATTGCAGCAGGTATAAATGCCGCCGCCATCTGCGATCGTTAAACAAAAACTGTCAATATAGTTATTCCGAATTTGGGTATAACGGCCCGAAAAAGTTATGCCGCAGTATCCCACTCTTCTTATGGTATTACTATCAATTACAATCGAATCCCCGGAGTTTTCTGCCAGGATGCCATTCATTTGCTGGTTATTGCTGAGCCCCATGCCGGGAGTTAAGCCGCAATTCTGAATAAAGTTTTTAACAAGTTTTGAGTAATTGGAGTAAACTATCCTGATACCCGTATTATGAATATGATCGATAGTATTATGACGTAAATCTATCCTCGATCCCTGGTCAAAAACAAGGGCATCTGTACCAATTAAATTGAAACCGCAATTTGTTACCGTAATATTTATTCCGCCATAGCTTCTTATGGCTGTAGTATCCAAACCAGTAAATTGAATATTATTAAAGGTTAAGTAATGTTTGTAGTGAAAGTTGGTGGCGTATTCTATCGTTGATACTTTAACGTTAATCCGCGACGGATCCGTGGTGGAATAAAGAAGTAGTTTATGATTGATGGCATCATACCACCATTCATTTTGTATCGTTAATGTTCGTTTATCATCCTGGAGAAAGTATCCGAATCCTTTAACGGACGGATGTTGTGAAGACGGGATGTATGTAATCATGGAACCCAGTTGACTGCTTATCCTGCAGCGATCCCATGAATATTCTGTTGTTTTGATAACCAGTTGTGCGCCGGTCCAGTTCGTATTTCCAGTTGTCAGTGCTGCATCTATGAATTTAGTTAATCCCACAGAGCTGTCTATGGTGAGATACTTACCCTTATCTGGATAACGGCCCATGGCCACGGCATTTCCGCCAATAGTAACCAGGTTAAGGGTTGACCCACTGTTACAATCGGTTTCCCAGATATTGTTTCCCGTCTTTTTCCATGAGGTCATTTGAGTGAGTCCGGTAATAACCGGTTTTGTACCTGTACCGTAATCTCCGAAATAAATCGGGTTGTCAAGAGTTCCGCTGCCATTGATGTTGATCGATCCATAAAAAATATCCCCCCTTTTAAAAAAAACAGAATCACCTGGTTGGCTTCCTGCCATTGCCTTATTCAATTTAAGGATAGATGACCATGACTCTAGCGGGCTTCGGCCACTTGTCGCATCATTGCCCGAATTACTCACATAGTAATTCGTTGCCAAAGTATTCATAGATATTAAAATGTAAATTATCAACGATACTAATTTCATTCCTGTATAAATATTCGGCCTGGTACTTTTTATTTCTAGCATAAAATTAATCATATCGAGTTGAGTTTAACCTCTATATTTTCCCCTTTTTTAATTTATATTCTCAAAAGGAGAAAATGTACTTTACTAGTGTTCACACTCTCAACATCTTATAAGATGGCATATGCATTGGCTTTAGAGGAAAACGCTTAACGCATGGGGCCTGGTTTTAATTGTACTCTTATTTATTATAATACTCCTGTCTTTTTTAAAGTGAGTCAACTGGGAGATAACGATTATTTTGCTGAATCACTGGATTCAAAATTGGCAAACTTTACCCTGAAAAAGCGACATGGCGAATGGTTTGCAGATAGTGAGACCACGCATTCACTGGCTGTACAAATTGGAAAACAAATTGATAAACTAACAACTTAAATTCATATTTGCTGAGTAAAGGATGATGTTTTGTCAGGTAATGAGATAAAAAAGGAATAATTTAACAAGTTATTCTTCAAAAATTAAGGTACTCTGCAAGAGAGAAGAGTGTTAATACTCTTCTCGCTCTACTCTACTGCCTTCTGCGTATAACTCTGTGAAATATATTTGTTACTCAAAGATGCAATAGAATCCATAGCACACTTCATGACTTGTTAAAGCAGAGTTAATAATTAACAATTAACAATTAAAAAAGACCTGCTCTTATTAACAATAATGGTTAAGTAAACCTAGAAAGCAAATATGGCAATTACTTATACTTTTGCACTTAGTAATTTTTTAATCAATAACCACTATTTACTCCCGCTACTACGTTATCATTGAAAATAAAAGCAGGTAAGAATTTGTGAACTAGTTTTGGTAATAAAGCTGAACGAATTCAAATGAATATTGTTTGTTTAAATTATAGCCTGTTTCAAGTGGTAAATGTTCAACAATTGGCAAGGATCTAAGAGGGTATATTGGGGTGGTATTATATTTGAGGGTATAACTATAATCTTTTTATCCTACAAATCTAAGAATTTAACAAAAAAACCTGCTTTGAAAAAAATTGGTTAAGTAAACCAAGAATATATTAATAAAAGACCGCATGTAGGCATGTACCCATTACCGTTATATTCGCTACTACGTTAATTTATTCCAAAGCAGGGCATGATCAATGTATTTATGTGAGCAATACACGTTAAAATTGACTAACGGAATTTCTGGTTATTTTAATACCATACACCTGGTAAAAAAACAATTTTAACATTATTGAATTCATGAGGTTTTCATGAGATAATTGGATGGCAAATACGTTAACAACATCAGGTTTAAAACCTGGATATGCCGTTTTTGATTATTCAAATGTAGGAATAGAATCAATTACGTACAAGAGCAAAACTTCGTGTTTTTGTATTTGCAGGATATACATATTTTTTAGTAAAAATACGTTGGGTTACAGGAACGCTTTATTCGGTCATATACTGTCTTTAGGTATTAAAGTGTTTAAGTATATTCCGAAACATTATTAATACGTAAACTTACTATAGTATATCTCCAAAATAATAAGCACTTTGCACAATGATTACCCTTAAATTTACGTCAGGGAATCTTGAAATAGAACCGTGTATGAAATCATCTGATCCATTAAGAGTTATTAAAGTTGCCATTGCTGATGATCATGCACTTTTTCGTACAGGTGTACGATTTGCCCTGTCATTTAAAAAAGATATAGAGTTGATAGCGGAGGCGGACAATGGAATGCAATTGCTTGAGCAGCTTACTAAAATTGAACCCGACGTAATATTGCTGGATATTCAAATGCCAGTTATGGACGGCATTACTACGTTGCCGGAGATACGTAAACTTTATCCATCTGTAAAAGTAATCATACTTTCCATGCACAATGATCACTCTATGATTTCAAAATTAATGGAGATTGGTGCTAACTCTTACCTTACTAAAAATTCTGATTCTGAAACTATTTACGAAGCTATAAAAACATGTTTCGAACAGGAATTTTATTTTAATGATATTACTAATAAGGCGCTTCTTTCCGGCCTGCGAAATAAAAGACATGAAACAGCTATAAGTGATGATTCTCCGTTAACAGAAAAAGAAGTCAGGTTATTGAAGTTAATGTGTGATGAAAAATCAACCAGGGAAATAGCGGATATCATGGAAATTAGTCCACGCACTGTAGAAGCAATACGTGATAAATTAAAAATAAAAACAGGTGCCCGCAGTATGACGGGACTGGTTATTTACGCAGTAAAACATGGCATCCTGAAAGCTGAGGAGTAATTCTCCTTTTTAAATCAATAGGTGCCTACCGTACCTGCGTAATGACAAGGTACCTGCCTGAAAAACATCCCGTATACAGATTTACTGTTTCGGAAAAGACGCTGGCTATTCCTGGTATCTTAGATGCTGAAGAAATTTTTTTATCGAATACTATCCAGGAAACACGCCGGGTAAGTCAGTACCTTCGGTAAATATCGACATTTAATTGCAACGCAGATATTTACTGCTATTATCCGGAATATTTTATATGCCTTCAACTTTTTTGGATCATTTGCTGTTTGTAACCAACGGATTATTATCCGTATAAACTTTATGCAAAAGACTGTTAATATTTTTTGGTTTCGCCGAGATCTCCGGCTGGAAGATAATGCAGGACTGTTTCATGCCTTAAAAAACGAGCTGCCTGTTGTGCCGATTTTTATTTTCGACAAAAATATCCTGGACAACCTGGAAGATAAGGAAGACAGGAGAGTTGAATTCATACATGCCGCCATTGACGAAATGCAAAGGCAGCTTGTACGCATTCAGTCTTCCTTCGAAGTTTATTATGGCACCCCGGCAGATGTGTTCATCCAGCTTTTAAAAAAATACCGCATAAATAAAGTGTTTACGAATGATGACTATGAACCATACGCGAAAAAAAGGGATGCGGAGATAAAAGAAATTTTGCATGCCGCTGGCGCTTCATTTCATTCTTACAAAGACCATGTGATTTTTGAAAAGGGCGAGTTGTTGAAAGATGATGGAATGCCTTACAGTGTGTTTACACCGTATTCCAGGAAGTGGCTGGATAAGTTAAACGATTTTTATAGCAAAACCTATCCCACCAAAAAATACCAGGAGAATTTTTACCAGCAATCTCCTCAAAAAATACCAACCTTAATAAGTATGGGATTTAAAGAGGTGGGCAAAGCCTTTCCTTCTAAGGAACTAAGGGGAGAACTCATTAGTAAATATGCTGAAAACAGGAACATCCCGGGAAGAATTACTACTTCCCGATTGGGTGTTCATTTTCGTTTTGGCACGGTAAGTATCAGGGATATAGTAAATAGAAGCCGTAACCTCAGCGCGGTTTATTTAAAAGAATTGATCTGGCGGGATTTTTATCAAATGATCCTGTGGAATTACCCGCAAGTGGGCGAAGGCAAAGCCTTCAAACCTGAATATGACCGGATCAATTGGAGGAACAATGAAACGGAATTTGAAAAATGGTGCATGGGACAGACGGGTTATCCTATTGTAGATGCAGGCATGAGAGAACTGAATGAAACTGGTTTTATGCATAATCGGGTACGCATGATCGTTGCTTCTTTTCTCAGCAAACATTTATTGATTGACTGGCGGTGGGGGGAAGCTTATTTTGCCCAGAAGCTGCTTGATTTTGACCTGGCTTCTAACAATGGCGGCTGGCAATGGGCGAGTGGTAGTGGATGTGATGCGGCTCCATATTTTAGAATTTTTAATCCATATCTTCAAACAAAAAAATTCGATCCTGACCTAACGTATATCAGTAAGTGGGTTCCTGAGTTCCAGGAATTTAATTATCCCCCACCGATCGTTGAACATGAATTCGCGAGGAAGAGATGTTTGGAGGCCTATTCGAAGGCGGTGAGGAAATGAATTGCGAATTAATAATTACGAATGGAGGCGTGTCGTAATTCGTAATTAAATGAAAATGTCTGTAGCCCGATATCCATAAACCTCTAGTAGTTTTTCAACCGCCGCTTTACCTTCTTCTCCCAGGTCTATCGAGTAATTATTAACATACAAATCTATATGCTGGCGCATAACAATCTCTTCCATTTCCTGTGAATGTTGCTTTACGTAATCAGTAATGGTTGGATAATGGTTAAATGAATACTCCACGCTTTTACGGATCAGTTCATCTACCTGCATTTGCAGTTGCCGGGAAAAACTTCTGCGCATAACGATGCCTCCCAGCGGGATGGGAGACATGGTAACGCTTTCCCAATACTCACCCAGGTCCATCAATTTAACCAAGCCCTTCTGCTGGTAGGTAAACCTGTTTTCATGTATGATAACACCTGCATCAACGGTTCCATCCAGCACGGCTTTTTCAATTTCTGAAAACATTAAAAAACGCTTTTCATGTGCCTGGGGAAATGCCTTGGAAAAAAGCATGTGAGCCGTAGTATTCTTTCCAGGTATTGCAATAACTTTTTCGTTTATATCACTTGCAGGAATACCGGTTTTAGCGATAAGTAAAGGGCCCACACCCTTGCCTAATGCACCGCCGGAATTCAAAACATGATATTCCTCCAGCACCAGTGGAAGCACCCCGTAGCTTATTTTGGTAATGTCTGTACGTCCATGCATGGCATTTTCATTAAGCGTTTGTACATCTGCCAGCTGCACTTCAAAGTCTAGTCCACCCGTATCTATTTTTTTGTTCACCATCGCGTCAAAAATAAAGGTATCGTTCGGACAGGGTGAAAAGCCAAGCGTCAATTTCATGCCAGGGGTATTTGTTGTAGAATTTTGATAAGAGTATTATTCAGGTTCTCAATAGATTCTTTCAATTTCCAGGTATTCTTATTCCTGTCTCCCACGTAATTGGATACCGATCTGAACTGGATGAAAGGAATATTTTCCTGCAGGCAAACATAATGAAAAGCGCCACCTTCCATTGATTCAATTTCGCAATTATATTTCTGACTGAAAATATTTATGCGTGTTTGTAAGGTCGTTATTTCATTCACGGTAATGCCGGTGGCCACGGGTAAACCATATTTCTCCCAATCCATAATATGAGGATTTAATAATCGCTTGTTCGTGTATGGATGTACCGAAGGCTCCATCAAACCCATATCAAACAGATCTATGAACAAATTGTTCTCTTCTGCGCCAAGGTCACCCAGGATTTCTTCCCCGATCAGTACCGTTTCACCCGGTGGTAATGTTTCGGTGAATGAGCCTCCGATACCGGCCTGGACCATGTAATCAGGTGCTTGACGGGTTATAAAATTTGTAAGATTATAAGCAGATGCAAGGGAACCGATGCCCGTTACCAATACCACAAACTCATGCGGAAGTTGACCTGCATCAGACTGCGCTAAAAAATTAATTGTTGGCTGAATTTCAAATAATGTTGCAGCAGCGATGCCTATTTTCATGATATCAAATTATCCCGCAAAGATATTGATAAGGAATTCGAATTCGGGGGGTGTAGCCAGACTTGTCACGTTCTGTTTAATTTCTATTAACTTTGCGAAAATTTTTAGGAAATAATGGTGTATCTCACACGGGTAGAACATTTCAATGCAGCACACCGGCTTTATAACCCGGCCTGGAGTTACGAGCAGAATGAGGTTGTTTTTGGAAAATGCGCTAATGAAAACTGGCATGGTCATAATTACGAATTGCTGGTAACCATCAAAGGAAAGGTAAATGAGAATACCGGTTTTTTGTTTGATGCAAAAAAACTGAGTCAGCTGATAAAGATCCATGTGCTGGATATACTCGATCACCGGAATCTCAATTTGGATGTCGAATTTTTACGCGGCAAAATGTGCTCCACCGAAAACCTCGCCATAGGTATCTGGGATCAACTCGTGCCTCAATTACCCGGCGAAGTTGCGATGCATTGTATTAAATTATACGAAACCCCGCGTATTTATGTTGAATATTTTGGCTAATACAATAAACAATTTGGATAAAACTATGTTAGTTTACAATACAATGTTTAAGGTCTATAGTCAGGTTAATGTTTTTGAGCCTCTGGTTAGGTTAATGCGGTTCTATTAATTTTTTCAATTTATGAATAACAAAGTAGCGGTTTACAGAAAAGAGCATTTCAATGCGGCTCATCGCTTAAATAATCCATCCTGGAGCACAGAAAAGAATGCTGAAGTTTTTGGCAAATGCAACTATGCAAACTATCACGGGCACAATTACGATTTAATTGTAAAGGTTATAGGAGAACCCGACCCGCAATCAGGTTATGTAATAGATCTTAAATTGTTATCTGATATTATTAAAGAAAATGTGTTGGACAAATTTGATCACAAAAATCTTAATCTTGATACGAAAGAATTTGAAACACTGAATCCAACGGCAGAGAATATTGCCATTGTTTCGTATAACCTGCTACGGGAGAAAATACCTTCAGCATTCGGCTTGCAGGTCAGGCTCTACGAAACCGAAAGAAATTTTGTTGAATACCCGGTGGAGATTAAATAAAGCCAACCGCAATTTGCATCTTCTATTTATAACTTTGTAAACATTCATGAATGGCCTATAGAAAAATTGATCAGTACGATGACGAAATAACATCAGGACTCATGAAAAGCTACCGGGAATCCATTGCGTTGCTCGGCGAAGATCCTGACAGAGAAGGATTGCAGAAAACCCCGGAAAGAATAGCGAAAGCGATGCAGTTCCTTACCCAGGGTTACTCCCAGGATGCAAATGCTATTCTGGACTCTGCCAAATTTCATGAAGAAGTGAGTGAAATGGTTATTGTAAAAGATATTGAATTATATAGCATGTGCGAGCACCATATGTTACCCTTTTATGGTAAGGCACATGTGGCTTATATTCCAAACGGTTTTATTACGGGTTTAAGCAAAATAGCTCGGGTGGTAGATGTTTACAGCCGCCGTTTACAGGTTCAGGAAAGATTAACCCACCAGATTATGATGGCCATAAAAGAAACGCTGAATCCTCTCGGTGTTGCCGTGGTTATTGAAGCATCTCATTTATGTATGATGATGCGGGGTGTTCAAAAGCAAAATTCTGTCACTACTACTTCAGCATTCTGGGGTGAATTTGAAAAAAATGAAACCCGCAGTGAATTTATAAGATTAATTGGTTCAAAACTGCATTAATACGTAGGGTTGATTTTCATTCCACCCGTTTTTAATGGCTAATGGTCAAAGCTGGTATTTAAAAGCTCGATGCTTTTTTTTACATTTGGTGCTAAACCATTTCTTAGACCATTAACATGATGGCTATTTGAGGGTAAGCCTGTAACCGTAGGTCATTCCTCAAACCTCATACCTCAAACCTCTATTATGAAGCATGCATTTGTATTTCCAGGACAGGGTTCTCAATTTCCGGGAATGGGTAAAGAACTTTACGAACAAAATGCTTTCGGGAAAAAACTGCTGGAACAGGCCAATGAAATACTGGGATTTCGAATTTCGGATATTATGGTTTCCGGAACCGAAGAAGAACTAAGGCAAACTAATGTAACGCAACCCGCTGTTTTTCTTCACTCTGTGATTGCTTATAAAAGAATAGAAAACGCCAAGCCCGATATGGTTGCCGGTCATTCATTAGGCGAATTTTCGGCCTTGACAGCAAATGGTACGTTGAGTTTCGATGATGCGCTTCAGCTGGTTTCCATAAGGGCACAAGCCATGCAAAAAGCCTGTGAAACAAATCCATCTACCATGGCTGCAATACTGGCGCTTGATGATGAAAAGGTAGAAGCTATCTGCCGGCAGGTTCAGGAAGAAACCGGTGAAATTGTAGTGCCGGCGAATTATAATTGTCCCGGACAGTTGGTAATATCAGGTTCTATAAATGGAATTAACATTGCCTGCGAGCGGATGAAAGCTGCCGGTGCAAAACGAGCCGTTAAACTTCCTGTGGGAGGCGCTTTTCATTCGCCCCTGATGCAACCCGCCAAAGATGAATTGAAGAAAGCCATTGAAAAAACAAGCTTCCATCAGCCCACCAGTCATGTATATCAAAATGTGGTGGCTAAAGCCGTTTTCGACAGGGAAGAAATAAAGCAAAACCTTATCGACCAGTTGACGGGAGCAGTAAGATGGACACAGAGCATCCAATCAATGATAGCAGATGGCGCCACCAAATTTACAGAAGTTGGCCCCGGCAAGATTTTGCAGGGATTGATCTTGAAGATTGATAAGAGCATGGTGGTGAACGGAGTGGGGTAGGTATGAGGTTTTTGCTGTTGACTTTCAGATAGATGGTGACCAGACTTCCGAAGTTTTTAAAACTTCGGAAGTCTGTCCTAAAGAGGTCTCAAATTAGACTTTCGAAGTCTTCGAGACTTCGGAAGTCAACCCAATATATTGTATTTCTCGGTAAGACCCTTTAAACCTATAAAGTTTGAACTCGGGGTGCCGACACTGAAAACGCAAACCTTATAGGTTTTATGCGACAGTTTACCAATTGATCATTGATTTTTGAACATAGTCATTATCAAATTTTGTCGTTATAAACAAATTAAGATCGCTTTTTTACATGTCCTGAAGCCTTCGAAAGTCAGCGTATCAGGTTCATCGGTGAATTTTACTTCACTCAAAAATATAAACTGCAATTCACCCATTCCCCATCAAAATCCGTCTTATACTTTTTATAAAACTTAATAGCGGGTTCGTTCCAATCCAATACCTGCCAAACTATTCCTTTGAATTTTTTTTCTTTTGCTTCCTCCAGCAGCCTGTCGAATAATAATGTACCCAAACCCATGCCCCGCATTTTTTCAGTAACAAGAATATCTTCCAGGTACATTCGTTGCCCCTTCCAGGTGGAGTAGCGGATATAATACAAGGCAAAACCTTCTACCCGCCCATCGGCCTCCGCTACAAATGCCCAGTAAACAGGGGTGTCACCAAACCCGCTTTCTTCGAAATGCTCCAGGGTAACGCTTACTTCCTGGGGTGCTTTCTCAAATACAGCCAGTTCATGAATCAGTTCCAGCAACCTGGGACAATCTTCTCTTACCGCCTTTCGAATAAGTATTTCCATTGGTTATTTTTAATAGATAAACATCATGCATAAGCGCTTTTACTTTAAAAAGTAAAAAAGCTGACGGACGATAGCTGATTGCTGATAGCTGATACCCTTATTTCAGCGCCTGGCTAATATCAGAAAGAATATCCTGCACATTCTCTATCCCTATACTCATACGGATCAAGCCGTCGGTAATGCCAAATTTTTCCCGTTCTTCTTTTGGAACACCGTAATGAGTCATGCTTGCAGGATGAGAAACCAGCGTGTCAGTTGTTCCCAATGAAACTGCCCGTGTACACATCTGCAAATTATTTATGAATTTTTTACCTGCATCGATGCCGCCTTTTACTTCAATACTCATCATGGGACCAGCATGGCGCATTTGTTTAGCGGAAGTGTAATAGTCAGGGTGAGATGGCAGACCGGTATAATTTACTTTTTCAATGGCGGGATGCTCTTCCAGTAAATAAGCCACTTCCATAGCATTATGACAATGCCTTTCCATACGAAGTTCCAATGTTTTCATACCATTGATAAGGAGGTAGGCATCAAATGCATTTGCACTACCGCCTAATAGCCGATACCATTTCAAAATATGGGTTTTCATCTTTTCAATATCTTTCCCGATGAGTACGCCACCGATTGCTGTTCCATGTCCATTTAAGAATTTGGTGGTGGAATGAAAAACATAGTCAACATTGTATTTAAACGGTTGTTGTAAATAAGGTGTGGCGAAAGTATTATCTACCGATATACTCAAATTGTATTGTTTGGCCAATAAAGCGATTTCTTCTATATCCACACACTGAAGTGTAGGATTGGCGGGAGTTTCCAGGTGTATCCATCGGATGGCCGGATCTTTTTTAATAGCATCTTCAGCGATGTTCAGGTTGCGCAGGTCGGCGATAACCGGTTCGATACCCAATGGAGGTAATACGCGATGCAATAACTCGTGGCTTCCTCCATACAATGAATAGTGAGATAGCACTTTGTCGCCTGTTTTCAAATTAGACAGGAACATGGTTGTCATGGCGGCCTGGCCGCTGGAGTGAAGCAGTGCTTTAAGCTGTAATGGATGACCATTGCTATCCGTAATACCATAAGATTCAAACGCGCAAATTTTTTCTTCCGCTTCCGTAAAATTAGGATTACCCCATCGGGTGTATATATAACCGGCTTCTTTATTGTCAAATCGTCGCATGCCCTGTTCTGCCGTATCGAAAGTAAACGTTGAGGTGGCATAAATAGGAGTGAGGTGTGAATTCAACGGATCTTCTTCGTGCCCCGCATGAACCGCAATCGAACTAAAGCCAGTCATTTGGAAATTGTTATCATCCATGATTTGAATTTATGAATCGCAAAAGTAGATGATTATGGGCTATCAGCTATCAGCTATCAGCTTTCAGCTATCAGGTGTCAACTTTAGTCCATTGGATTTATATTTAGAATGAAATTAAAAATTGATTGAATTTGATTCTATTTATTGGGCATTGATCAAATCATTTAAATACCTGCTTATATTTGCTGATAGCTGATAGTCGATAGCCGATAGCTGAAAGCCGATAGCCGATAGCTTAGAGCTGATAGCCAATAGCTGATCTCTCACAGCCATTCCTTGTGAAAGAAATCCTTGAACAATACGCCACTTACAATTTATGGGCTAACCAGCGCCTTATTAATTGCATCCTGCTTTTACCGGAAGAACAGCGGGTTAGGGAATCATTGAGTAGTTTCTCCTCATTACATAAAACGCTGCTCCACTTATGGTATGCAAATAGCATCTGGTGGCAGCGAATGAGAATGCAGGAAATTATTGTAGATCCGACCGTTACTTTTAAAGGCACAACCGAAGATGCCGCGATGGCATTGATTCAACAGGATAAAACCTGGGAGTCCTGGGTGCATTATGCCAGCCTGGCCGCACTGGAACACGTTTTTCATTATCAGAATACAAAAAGAGAGCAATTTAAACAACCGGTTTACCAGGTGCTGATGCATCTTTTTAATCACGGCACCTATCATCGCGGACAAATTGTAACCACGCTTCATCAGCTTAATGTCGTAAAAATTCCACCAACAGATTTTATTGTCTGGAGCAGGGGGAAGTGAGGTATGGGGTATGAGGTTTGGGGTATGAGCTATGAGGTATGAGCTTTGAGCTATGAGGTATGAGCTATGAGGTATGAGGTAAGACAGTATTACTTTTATAATTAATTCTACTTTGACAAGTCATGAAGTTATTCTGTTGGTTCTGTCGCATGTCTGGGCAGCAAATATATTACACAGAGCTTCACGGAGAAGGCACGGAGTTTCACAGAGCGCCTCCGTGTATCTCCGTGCCTTCTCCGTGCATCTCTGTGTAACAAATATATTTCGCAGCCTTAAAGAATGTTCGAAATTAAACGGCGGCTCCGGTAATATAAATTTGAATATGCCGACTACCTTCAACTGATAATAAAAGCCGGTTTAACTTGTCAAAGTAGAATTAAT
>JBDSBP010000583.1:0-7803 GCA_039921525.1 Chitinophagaceae bacterium
CAGGAACAGCTCAGTCAACCGGGAAGGAGTACAACAGTTCAGATAAGCGCTTTTTTATCAAAGCATATGGAGGTTATGGTATATTTACGCCCGGTTCCTATCGATTACAAACAAGCACAACCAATACTTATACTGTTAACAATATAAGTAGGGATTCAACGATTTTTTCCTTGGGCAAAAAGGGATTAGGGAAAGGACTTCGTTTAGGAGGAGGCGTTGGGTATATTATAAACAATTTACTGACTATTGGGGTAGACTTTGAATCCCTGGAATCTAATCAATTAAACGCCAATATATCTCGTGAAAGTAGTAATAATACTTTTCGTAGTAATGCAATAACTTCTTTTTCGCACAAAAACGTTATGACTATTATTCCACACGTGATATTTAAAGCGAGGTCGTCATCCAATTATTTCCTGTATACCAAACTTGGTGTATTGATCAGCTTTCCGTTTGACATGGATTATAGTTACATCCAGGAATCATCTGACTCAACTGCTTATTCTTCAACAACTACAACTCAAACAACAACAGATACATATACAAATACATCTAAACAGTCAACAGTGGCTACCTATAAAGTGCCTACAAGCTTTGGCCTTAACGTTGCTCTGGGTGCTCAATTTACAATCAAAGGAAATCTGCGCGGGTTTGTTGAAGCATTTGCTAATTATACAGTATTAGCTCCAAGCAGTTATAAGGGGACAAATAGCTATCTATCCACACGTAAAACCGTTAACACTACTAAAACCTCAACAACCAATACGACTAAAACAGATATAAATATAACTTCTCAACATAACACTTATGATTACTCATTTATAAAAGACGGCAGTTATGTTTATGTGAACCAATCGTCATCAACAACTCCTACAGTTACTAAGGTTGGAACAACTACAACCACTACTTATACTTATAATTATAATTATAATAATCCACAATCCCAAACTTACAGAAACATGCACGCCATCGGCTTGAATATAGGATTATCGTATAGATTTTAAAAGCACTATTCAATTTGCGTTCTGTGAACGAGGTTTAAAACAGGAGCAACAGGTTCTGACACGAAGGAAGATCATTTTACTCGACATGGTTAGCAAACTTGTTGATGTTTGACAAAAGATTATTATAAGGTGTTTTGCCCGTATAATCCCTCTTGTATTGCTGCACAATTGTTTTCGCCTCTTCGCCCATCTTTTTTGAGGGAGAGCCACCGGCTCTTAGACCACTGGTTATAAGCTGGTCTATCGCCTCCAATACGGCATTGGCTTTTTCAGCAGCAGCAGTTGAAGCGGAAGAACCTCCCGGCTTAGGCTGTTTACTACTTTCTAGTTCTGAAATGCGTGCGTTCAGCCTTGTTATGTCGGCAATCTTGCTATTGACCTGGACTTGTAAATCCTGGTTTTCCCTTTCTATCCGGGTTAAAGCTGGATCAGGCTGGTTGGTGGGAGTTTGTCGGGATTGTCTTGCTAACTGTTCATTCAGCCTCCTCACCTGCTCTTTGTATTCTGTATTTTGCTGAATGGCAAGCTGGTTCTGTTGAAGCGCAGTTTGCAGCCTTGTTTGCAGTTCCTCCTGTACGGTAGCTGGCGTTTTGTCTTCCACTGGCGGTTTTACGATGGGTTTCAAGGGTGGGGATAAGGTACCAATCGGACTCATTTTTTTCAATGGGGAATGGAGGATGGCCTTGTAGGCGGTCAGATAACCTTTTAATTCGTCTTGTAATAAACTGAAAGCATTGTTGGCGGAGTCCCTTCGTATGCTGTCTACCGTGCTGGCTATTTTCTGGTGATAGTCGGCAATAAGACTGTCTATACCTGAGTCGGAACTGGTTTCGCCAATCTTTTCGAATGTAATCAAATCAACCAGGTGGGTCGTAATGTAATCAGTTCTGCCAAGCAGCGCATCGTGTTGCACTTTTACATCACTGTATTTTTTAAGCTGACCTTTCAAAATTTTCGAAGGAGTGCTGAAGAGGAAATAAGATAGCAGCAACACGCCTATCAGGGAGGATGCATAAATAATGAAAAATTTATACGTAGCTTTTGTCCGGGAAGGTTGGTTTAGTGTAAGCATTGTTATATATTTAACCATAGATTCAACAATAGTGTAATTGTTATCTCCCGTCAACGGTATATACGAACTACGGTGACAGGCTATATTGCGCCAGGCCCTTTTTGCATGTTTAAAAGAGATGATTACTGAACAGGATATCGGTTCAGAGGGCGGATCGGACAGGATCAAGTAGCTGGTTCAAAGATACAGCCACACAGGTAGTGGTTGTAATGAAAGCTGGTAGTGAATATACAGATTAGTTATGAAAAATAACCCATTTCTGTCTTTTCATATGTTGTTTCGCGCAGTTTTTACCTAGTTTTGTACATAACACATTTCCTACCCTTCTTTTGCTCACCAGGACTGGTTAGTATATACCTGCAAGGCGCAGACAGTTCAACAGAAGCCTTATAAAGATAATACCTGGTGGAACAACCGAATCTTTTTCTATTTATAATTTCATTGCAAAACCAAACACTGATGGAAATAAAAATCCAGCTTCCCGAGGATGT
This sequence comes from Chitinophagaceae bacterium, assembly GCA_039921525.1. Taxonomy (GTDB): domain Bacteria; phylum Bacteroidota; class Bacteroidia; order Chitinophagales; family Chitinophagaceae; genus JADCRZ01. Next base: position 2,568 of record JBDSBP010000583.1, read on the forward strand.
TACAGGCCAGGGTGTGCTTACACTAAAAAGGTATATCGACAAATCCGGCATAACCGGATTGCAGCAGGCTGAGATTGAACAGACTGCCGGTGCTGCCGGACAAATGGGCGTAGGCGCACTCCTGAACTCTATATCCACCATAGTAACAGCGGCGACTGAACCACTTGTAGAACTGGTAAAATGTTTACAGAAATATGTTGACAACTACCGGACACGTATAACCATTCATACGTCGAATGGCGAAGTGGTGCTGGAGCACGGCAGAAGCATGAAGCCCGATGAACTGCAATCACTGGTGGCCGCCATCCAAAAAAACAATTCATAGGCCTCATGTCAGTAGATCATGCAAATACAAAGGTTCTGTTGATCGGTGTCAGCGAGTTTCCTTACGACCCCTCGATCAGCACTATTCCCAATGTGCTGGCCAACGTAAACAAGTTAAAGCAGATACTCTCCGATCCCGAGTTGGTGGGAATTCCTCCCTCTAACATAATTTTGTCACTCAATGAGGATAAAATAAGCATAGAACGCAAACTCCGCAACATAGCGATCTCCACCAACGACAAAGATTCTACCCTGCTGGTTTATTACACCGGGCATGGTATACTCAACCCGGCTGACTTTGAGATGTACTTCACAACCCATCATACCAGCAGAAAGGACATCGACATTGACGGACTCAGTCCTGAGTCTTTCAGGAAACATATCGGGCGCTCGAAAGCTGCCAGGAAAATTATAATACTGGACTGCTGCCATAGTGGTGCATTCATTGACAACAAGGGAACCATGGGAGATATGCCGAGTGCCATCCAGGTCAGCCTGAATAACTTTGAAGGTACCTATGTAATGACATCAGCTGCTGAAGATGAACCCGCACTATTTCCCGAGCATCAACCCGAGGAACCTACTTATTTTACAGGAAAGCTGATTGACATTCTACAGAACGGTATAGATAATGACCACCGGTTTTCTTCGCTGCGTGATATTTTTGATAAGATAGACAGGGATTTTCAGGATGCAGATCTGCCACGTCCCCAACAGTCGAACTTCAACAACGCAGATCAAATGCAGATCTGCGTCAACAAACGTTACCGTCCGCCGAAAGACAAAGCTGAAATTGCCTGGGAAGAAACGCTTAAGAAAAACATGCTTTGGACCTACGTAGATTTCAATGAGGAATATCCGTATAGCAGATTCAGTAACCTGGCAAAACAAAAGATTCATGAACTGGAAGAAGAAGAAGAATGGAATAATGCATTGAATACAGCCAATGCGTCTTCTTTTATAACTTACAAGAGTAAATACCCGCAAGGTAAACACGTTGATGAGGCCAATGCAAAACTGAACGAGTTGCGGGCACAGGCTGATATGCAGGTAGAAAACCGGTTCTGGACTGATGTGGCAAACAAGAATGAGCTGGCGGGCTACCGGGAATATCTTCAAAAATATCCGCACGGAAAGTATGTCGAAAAGGCCAGGAATGCGATCGACCTGGCAGTACAAAAGCTGGAGCAAGACAAACAGCTTGCTATACAGCAGGAAGCCCAAAGAAAGAAACATCAGGAAGCGCAAGAAAAAAAATTGAGAGAAGCTGAAATTGAGAAGCGGAAAATTGCAGAACTGCAGGCACAGCGTGATCGGGAAACGGCAGCTAAAATGCAGCGTGACAAGGAATATCATTTACAGCAAGAGCAACTTGCACTCGAAGAAGAAACCAGGAGAAAACGGGAACAAGAGGCTCGAAGAAAGAAAGACATAGACGAACAAAACAAAGCGGAGCTTGAAGCCCGGAAGAAACTGGAAGAAGAGGCCCGGAAAAGCAGGGAACTAGAAGAACAAAAAAAAATGCAACGCGAATCCCAGCTTGAACGGCAAGAAGAGCTGGAGCTGGAAGAACAAAGAAAATTACAGCGAAGAAAACAGGGTAATATGATATTAGAAGAAACGACATTCGTAAGCCCTTCACCCATTTTAGGGAGGAGTAAAGTATTGATAGCCATAGGCATAGCAGTCTTGGTAATTCTCCTTATAATTTTAAGAATCAATGGATCGATATAGTAATGAGCCAGAAATACAAAAGTTAATTTTCCTAGGGTTTGTACAAAATAGCTGCCGAAGGCATGGTATCACTTTGAGCTGGAGAAATTGCTTTGCATAATATGCCGGCTCCTTCGGAATGAGCGTCAGCGCAAACAAGGTAGTTTTATGAAACAACAAGTGGACAACGCAAAAATGCAAGGATTAATGAAGGTTTTGATTAAGCTAAAGAAAAAGCTTTGGATCGTAGAAATTTTTATAGACTCAGATGTTTTTAGTAGAAGAAATTGCCAATTATGTAAACTCATTTGAAGAAGTAATGGACGGTAAGAAGACATTGCTCGCTGTATGTCGCTAAGGGTAAATGATATTTTCATGACTGACTCCCTGCTATCTAAAATTGATAAAAGCAGCTGTGACATTTCTACTTCAAGCTTGTTCCTGTTGAAACGTTTGATTCTTTTTAAAGCGGCTGTAACTAATTGCTCCGGCCGGAACCACATCCTTGTAGTATGCTGGGTGGTGAATGGTCTTTCGATTAAATAGTGAATAAAGAGAGGGATTTCGATTTTAAGCTCTTCCAGCATATTCTTATTTTCATTCTGGAGTACCTCCAAACGCCTCACCCAGTAACGGATCTCTTCCGAGTCAATAATGATGAAATTATTTTCATTATTGCTGCAAAAGACAAACTTTCCAAAGAATTCAATTTCCTGCCGGTCCTGCCCTTTGGCCTCAACCTTATAATACTTGGAAGTGCTCAAGCTTTTTATTCGTTCTAAGTCTTCCTTACGGTCAAGCAGGGTTTCATCAACGCCAATAATCAATTTATTCGCCCATTCCGCATTAAAGTTGCTTCTAAAGTCTTCATTCCTGTTAATGGTCATATTATCTCCGAATATGGCTCTTAGAAAATTCAGGAAGGTCGTCTTCCCGGTATTTCTCTGCGTACTAACTAGGCAGAGGATGGGTAACATCTGCATCGGAAACATCAACATTATTTTCAGGTAGTCCAACCCGATATCCAGTTGTTCACCAAAGACATGGCTTAAAAAAATGAGTGTTTGATCCGGGTATCCCGACACTGGCTTATGCACGAAAGGATGGTAGTGGGTATAAAAGTTTTCAATTTCCCGCTTATATTCCAGGTGACTCGGTATCAAACAAAATCCATCAAAACGCGGAACGGAAGACAGAAAATGTTTACCGTGATCCTGCTTAATACATCCAACGGACCAGGGAACCATATTTTCAACAACATCCAGGGAGGCTAGCGGCTTACGCACCTTTTTATAATAGACGGTGCCAATACGAACATAATCCATACAGTAGTAATTTAAAGTGAATACAGTAAACCATTTCTTTTGCCTGGCCTTTGTTGCATATCGCGAATACTATTTATTGTTTTGATCCTGATAATCCCCATGCATTCTTTCTCCCAGGAAAAACGTAGCTATAAAATCTTCCAGTTTCCTCCCAATATGATCCCGGGTATTGATGGCAAAACAGATGACTGGAAAATAGTTCCCGATGATTACACCATCGGTATGGATCAACTTTGGGACGACAGTAAAAAATCACCCTGCACCAGATGCTGCCAACCTGGATGTGAAAGTAAAAGTCGGTTGGGTAAAAGGCATGAACCGCCTTTACTTTTTGTATGAAGCGTATGACAACTATTGGGACTTTTCATTGTCTGACCTGCACAATGATATTTTTGAAGTGGTAGTAGATGGCGACCAGTCTGGTGGCCCTTTTATTGACCGGTTTCATCCTAACAAAAATTTAAGCATGATGGATGCATACTTTTCTTTTCACGGTGTGCATGCGCAGAACTATCACATCTTTACCCCGTCACAGGGAAAAGACTGGGCGTTAGCCTGGGGAAGCCAGCCATGGATCAAAGACCTGCCCTATGCCAATGCAGCTTCTGCCTACAACTTTAAACCGGGCGAACCGGGAAAGCTTACGCTTGAGTTTTGGATCACCCCATTTGATTATGCAGGCTCCGAAGGTGTTGCACGGGCAGTTGAATCGGTGTTAATAGAAAATAAAAATATTGGTCTCTCATGGGCCATTATCGATTATGATGATGTAAACGCTAAAGGCAACAACGGCTTTTGGAACCTTTCAAAAGAGCACACTATGTTCGGGCAGGCTTCCTTCTTACTTCCATTTCGCCTGATGCCACTGGAAGAGCGATTTAAAAAACCAATCGACGCACTATGGTCATTTAAGGTAGTAGATATGAAGAGGCGACTGGTTGCATTTACGGATGAGTCCATCGGCAGGATAACATCGTGGAAGTGGGACTTTGGCGATGGAACTACCTCCACAGAACAACATCCTTTTCATACGTTCATCCGGCCCGATCATTATATTGTTACACTATGGATAGAGGGACCCGCTGGAAACTCGAAACGAACAAAAGTGTGGGATGTGGCAGTGAAGTAGGAACATTTTTTCTTTAGCAATTTTCGCCTGGAAAAGCTGAACAATAGTAGAAGATGATTTGTTAATCTACTATCTTATTAATAACATAAAATTTTTTTCATGTCAACCGAACAATCCGAACACAACAAAAAAAAAACCAATGAAGATGCAGCCGTTAAGCCTGATTCGGAAACGCTGAATACTACTGATCCACAAGAGCATATGGAAGGCCCGATTTCTTCACTAATGCAAAAGGCCGAAGAAAGTTTTGAAAGCGAAGACTCCGGAGAAAAAGATGACAAGGAAAAAGAAAAATAAAGCACTTTAGATTCATAAACTAGTCGGGGCACTTGCAGGAACCGGGCTTGCCCCAGGCCTGACTGGTTACAAAAATGCCAGAATATTATCGTGAACGTAAAAAAAATAGCACACGTATCCCGTGCGACAGGGCGGGGGCAAGCCCGCCCCTACAAGCGCCCATTGAAAGGTTAATAAACCCTTTGGGTCAAATCAGGCCATCGTTCTGCATCCTACCCGATAATATGGCTCTCTATACTAATTAAACGCAAAATTTGGAGTAACGGAATTATATTGAAAATATTTTGAGTTTACGTTATAAAGAAACGGAAAAAGTCAAGTAGGCAAGGGCATTTCAGCCCAAGCCTCTCACAGAACCGTGCTTGAAAGTCTCCCCTCACACGGCTCTTCTAACCCATCATCGCATAAGGCTCATCCCTGTGACAGTTGACCTCTGCTCCAATAAATT
>JBDSBP010000584.1:0-21740 GCA_039921525.1 Chitinophagaceae bacterium
CCTGAGAAAGCTGGAACAGAAGATGCAGGAACTGGCGAGACAAAATAATAAATTCGAGCGCAAGGAAATTTCCAAGGCAGATGCTGTAAATTATTTTACGCAAAAATCGGATGAATATAAAATTGACCTGCTGAATGGCTTGAAAGATGGTGAGATAACATTCTATTCCCAGGGCGGCTTTACAGATCTTTGCCGTGGGCCGCACATCCCTAACACCAGCTTTATTAAAGCCATTAAACTCACCAATATTGCAGGCGCTTACTGGAAAGGAGACGAAAAGAATAAAATGCTTACCCGTTTATATGGCGTTAGTTTTCCGGCACAGAAAGAGCTGGATGAATACCTTCTTCTATTGGAGGAAGCAAAAAAAGAGACCACCGTAAATTAGGAAAAGAACTGGGGATATTCACTTTCGACGATGAAGTGGGACCAGGTTTGCCATTATGGTTGCCAAATGGCACTCTTATAATCGAAGAACTCGAAAAGCTTGCCAAAGAAAGTGAAAACAAGGCTGGGTATAAAAGAGTGGTTACGCCTCATATTGCCAAAGAAAGTCTTTACCTGACCAGTGGACATTTGCCTTATTACCAGGATAGCATGTATCCGCCAATGGAACTGGAGGGCGTGAAGTACTATCTGAAGGCCATGAACTGCCCGCATCATCATAAAATATTTGCCGCCGAACCAAAGAGCTATAAAGACATGCCCGTGCGTCTTGCCGAATACGGCACCTGCTACCGGTATGAGCAAAGCGGTGAGTTATTCGGGTTGATGCGGGTACGATGCCTGCATATGAACGATGCTCATATTTATTGCACCAAAGAACAGTTTGCCGATGAGTTTAAGGCCGTGAATGAAATGTATCAAAACTATTTTAAGATTTTTGGAATCGATAAATATGTGATGCGGCTCTCCCTGCATGACCCTGCGAAACTCGGACAAAAATACATTGATGAGCCTGCTTTATGGCAGGAGACAGAGTCACTGGTGCGAGATGTATTGATAAAAACCAACACCCCGTATATAGAGGTTCCGGATGAGGCCGCATTTTATGGCCCCAAAATAGATGTACAAATTTGGAGTACCATTGGCCGCGAATTTACGCTGGCAACCAACCAGGTTGATTTTGCGCAGGGGCGTCGTTTCAAATTGGAGTTTACCAACCAGCATAATCAGCCGGAAACACCTTTAATCATTCATCGCGCACCGCTAGGTACGCATGAGCGGTTTATTGGATTTTTACTGGAACACTATGCGGGCAAATTTCCCCTGTGGCTGGCGCCATTACAGGTAAAGATTTTGCCTATCAGTGATAAGTTTATGGATTATGCACAAACTATTCTACAATCGCTGAAAAATGCGGATATTCGTGCAGAGATTGATGACCGTAATGAGAAGATAGGTAAAAAGATACGGGATACCGAACTGGCAAGGGTTCCGTACATGTTAGTTGTTGGAGAAAAAGAAGTAAATGAAAAAAAGGTTTCGGTGCGTCGGCAAGGTAAAGGGGATACAGGCGCTGTATATCTGGAATCATTTATCGCCGAAGCCCGTGAAGAGATAAAAAACAGAAAGTCTTAGATAATAAATATTAATGTAAATTAAAAATTTTTTATTAATTTAAAATTACAATTGTTCACTTAAAAAAAATAAATGGCATTTCCACCCAGACCACCCAGAGGCAGTTTTAATCCAAGATTCAGAAAAGAACAGCAACAAGAACACCGTACCAACCAAATGATAAGGGTACCGCAGGTGCGGTTGGTAGGCGAAAACATTGAAGTAGGCGTTTATTCCATACAAGACGCTCTGCGAATGGCACAGGAGCAAGCATTAGACCTGGTAGAAATTTCCCCGACAGCAGATCCACCGGTTTGTAAAATTATAGACTATAATAAATTCCTTTACGAGAAGAAGAAAAAGGAAAAAGAAATGAAGGCTAAAGCCAAGGTCTCAGAAGTTAAGGAGATTCGCTTTACGCCAGGAACGGATGATCATGATTTCGATTTTAAAAGTAAACATGCCGAAAAATTTTTAAAAGACGGCAATAAGGTAAAAGCATATGTTCAGTTTAAAGGACGGGCTATCCAGTTCAAAGAACGTGGCGAGTTGTTATTACTGAAATTTGCCGACCGGCTGAAAGAAGTGGGTGTATTGGAAAGCATGCCTAAAATGGAAGGTAAACGTATGCTCGTTATTTTCGCGCCTAAACCGCAGAAGAAGGCGAATCCGAAATCCTGATCAGGTTTGAGGTATGAGCTTTGAGGTATGTGTATATCCATCAGCCGTCAGCTATCAGCTTTGGTCAACAGGTTGCTCCGATATCAGAATTTCAATAACGGGGATTTATTTAGAAGGTGTCAGGTAAGAGGAAGAATATTCTGATTTAGGATTTGATTCAAATGGCTAACTTTCAAAAAATCTAGCTTTGCAAAAATCAAGCCTCGACCCGTCGAGCAATCTAACTTTCAAACTCCCATTAACAATTAACCATTAATAATTAACCATTAATTCCTATCTTCGCGCTCCATTTTATGCGATACATCCGTGTATCCCATTGCCCACAAGGCTCCATAAGTGAACCGCCGGTGCGGTTCCGCCAGCAGGGTATCATTATTAAAGGTAAATAAAATGCCAAAGGTCAAGACCAATTCAAGTGCCAAAAAAAGGTTTAAGGTAACCGGCACAGGGGAGATTACTTTCCAGAAAGCGTTCAAACGTCACATTCTTACCAAAAAATCCACTAAACGCAAACGCAATCTAAGAAAAGATGGAGTGGTTCATCCTTCCAACAGGCCATTTGTTATGCGATTATTACGGTTAAAGTAATACGTGTTTTTCATTAAGCTTCATCCATCAAGTAAACCCTTCCTTTTAATTGTAAATTATTAAGAAATGCCACGTTCAGTAAATGCGGTAGCCTCCAGGGCTCGCAGAAAAAGAATTTTAAAACAAGCCAAAGGTTTTTACGGTAAACGTAAAAATGTTTATACCGTTGCCAAGAACATTGTAGAAAAAGGTATGACCTACAGTTATGTAGGCCGCAAATTAAAGAAACGCGAATACCGTACTTTATGGATTGCGCGTATAAACGCCGCCGTAAGAGCGGAAGGATTAACGTATTCAGAATTCATTCATAAATTGAATCTGAAAGGAATTACACTCGACAGAAAAGTGCTGGCAGACCTGGCCATGAATGAGCCGGAAACTTTCAAAGGTCTGGTAGACTCCGTTAAGTAATCATATGTTTATTGTGCTGGCCGGCATTTTCAATGCCAGTTATTACCGGGTGTTAAAAAACACACCCGGTTTTTTAATTAGTAAAGCTGCAATCATCTACATTTGCAGCTGATTAAGAAAAGTTTTGCCAGATTGATTTCATCAAAAACTATTGTTCATTCCTAAACAAACCAATGCGAGTAGATGAATAACTCCTATCATGACCTTGTGAATCAAACATTCAATTTCCCTCAAAAGGATTTTGATCTCAACGATGAAGGTTACCTTGAATTTAATGGCGTGGATATTAAAGCGCTTATCGATAAATACGGCACTCCTTTAAAACTTACCTACCTGCCCAAGATTGGCATGCAGATCAATAAGGCAAAGGAAATGTTTGCCAAGGCTTTCAAGAAATACAAGTATGAGGGTGACTATCATTATTGTTATTGTACCAAGAGCTCTCATTTTTCTTTCATCGTGGAAGAAGCGCTGAACCACGATATTCACCTGGAAACTTCTTACTCATATGATATCGAGATAATAAAAAAATTATATGAGAAGAAGAAGATCACAAAAGATATCTACATCATTTGTAATGGGTATAAACAAATTGGTTATACCCGGCGGATAGCTAACTTACTAAATACAGGGTTTAAAAATGTAATTCCCATTTTAGATAATAAGGAAGAGCTAAAAGCTTACCGTAAATCAGTTAAAGTTCCCTTCAAGTTAGGGATCAGGGTAGCTGCTGAAGAAGAACCTACCTTTCCTTTTTACACCTCACGGTTGGGAATGCGCGCTAAAGATATATTGGAATTTTATGTAGATGATATTGAAGGATATGAAAACAAGTTCCAGTTAAAGATGCTGCATATATTTTTAAATAAGGGCATCAAGGATGATATTTATTACTGGAGTGAACTGAACAAAGTAATCAACCTGTACTGCCAGTTGAAGAAAATCTGTCCTGAATTGGATTCCATCAATATTGGCGGTGGGTTCCCTATTAAACACTCACTTGGTTTTGAATATGATTACCAGTTCATGATTTACGAGATCACGCGTAATATAAAAGAGGCCTGTAAAAGGGCCAAGGTACCCATGCCGAATATCTATACCGAGTTCGGCAGTTATACGGTGGGTGAAAGCATGGCGCATATCTATAGCGTAATAGGACAAAAAACTCAAAATGACCGCGAGATCTGGTACATGATCGATTCCTCCTTCATCACAACTTTACCTGATACCTGGGGAATTGGGGAACGCTTTCTTATGCTGCCAATTAATAAATGGGAAAATGAATACCAACGGGTGGTTTTGGGTGGCATCACCTGCGATAGTCATGACTATTATGATTCGGAAGAGCACATCAATGAAGTGTTCCTTCCCAAACTCGATGACGGCGAGCGTTTATACGTCGGTTTCTTTCATACGGGTGCTTACCAGGATCAGATCAGCGGATATGGAGGCATCAAACATTGCCTGATACCTTCTCCCAAACATATCATTATCGAAAAAGATAAACATAATAAGCTGGTTGACTGGGTATATGCCAAAGAACAAACCGCGCAGAGCATGCTTAAGATACTGGGGTATATTAAGTAGGTATGAGGTGTGAGGTATGAGGTATGAGCGGTACAAACCAAACGATACCGTTTGGTAGTCGCGGTGTATGAATTCCAATAAGATCAAAAAATAAAAACTGCTCTTTTAGAGGGAATCTTTTGAAGTGTTTAATATTTTTTTTATTTTGTTTAAGTAGCTTGCCGGCCAACTATAACCCCCACATTCCTGATTTTTATGATAAAATACTTTTGTGTTTTAATCGCCTACTCATTATTGAGCAACGCTGTAGCCCGCGCCCAGACCGCCGAAGATTCGGTGAAAGCCGTTATTAATCAGATGTTTGAGGCGATGAAAAATGCAGATCCGGTTGCCTTGAAAAACGTTTTTGCCGATAGTGCCCTGCTACAAAGCATAAGTCGTAGCAATGAAGGAAAAACCATTGTGAGAAATGAGCCAATTGCGGAGTTTATTGAACTAATAGGAAAACAACCTTCCGGCGCTTCAGATGAACGTATAATATTTGAGTCAATTAAAACAGATGGCTCATTGGCTTCCGCGTGGACGCCCTATGCATTTTATTACAACGGGCAACTGCATCATTGCGGTGTGAATTCATTCCAGTTGGTTAAGATTAATAATAGCTGGAAGATCCAGTATATTATTGACACGAGGAGAAAAGAGGGGTGTCCTTAGATGTTGTCTGAATCAGAATTTACAGGATTTATATAACGGTAATCTACACACTAATTGGCATGTAAGTCTCTGCTCATACCTCAAACCTCATACCTCAAACTTGATCCCTAATTCTTTGTAACCTTATACTTCCTATTGACCTTTGGATTGTTAAAATAATTATTCAATTCCTCCTCACTCAGGTTGCCGGTATCCATGGTGGGAATATCAATTAATTGTACCTGGATTTGTTTTAGTTCGTCTTTTAGTCTTTTTGTCTTTATTAAAATTTCCGCATCCCTGTCACCTGTTAAGGAGTTATCCGATAACGTATATTCCAGCCTGCGGATGCTTGCACGAACCAGTGAAGCTGAATTCTGTTCGTAGGATTTCACTGGTGACACAGCTTCCTTCACAGGCACGAGAGCAACCCCCACGCTTGGCAGTATTTTACCTACGGTATTCGAGCCATTATTCTGTATGGAGGAGAAAACCGTTCCACCTAATGCCGAGGTGCCGGAAGCAAGGTCGAAACTTGTTCGGGAATTTTTTGTTTTTTTAACTTTCTTATCCAGTTCTTTAAAGGAAAACTTCATTTTAAGTATGTAGTATTTTATATCCTTGACTGTTCTGTTATATTCTTCTTTGCGTTGCGGATAATTAAGGGCATCGCGCACAAAAATGCGAACAGTAGCTGTATCTCTTATGAAAAATTTGTTGCTGCCAATAAAATTCACCACCAGTAAGCGCTGCTTGGCAGTATCTCCATCTCTGATGAAATCAAACGGGATGGCCCAATTGAATTCATCATCGCATTTTTTCACAGACTGCAGATTTTTTAACGTTATATTGGTGATCGTAGATATATTTTCAATAGGAAAACTGCCGGCCTCACATTGAACTTTAAAATTTACCGTATCGCCTTCATCCACAAACAGCACGTTGCTAATGGTTGGTTTAACGCGTGAAGGCAAAATTTCCGTACTGTAAAATACCAGGGTAAAAAATGTATCAACTCTTTCTTTAGCATTTTTCAGGTTTTGCACACCCAGGCTTACCTTATACTCGTTATCATATTTAAGTCGCCCCGATAAAAAAAAAGATTTTTCAGCTTTAAATGTTAAAATCCCATCATCTTTATTGATCTTCAACCCAACGGGCGCGTTTCGGAGGAACCAGTAGTAGTCATGAGGCTCTTTATTAATATCGAGTTTATAACTCAGAGTGGAATCAACATGAAGGGTTATATATGGATTCAAATTGGTAATTCTCAATACACTATCCATTATCACCGGCTTTACTGGTTGAAGTAAACTATCGCTTGAAAGAGTATCCGCTTTAAAAATGCTATCCTTGCCGGGTAACGTATCCAGCTTGGGTAACGTATCCTGTTGAGCAAAAGCACCGCCGCAGTACATAATGAGTACGAAGACTGTAATACCCAACTTTATTTTTATATCCATTCGTTAACTTAAGTTGAACTTTTGGCAATATTAATTCATTTTATAGTTTTATAAAACAAAGAATGTGTTATAAATAAATGTAAGCACTTACACCTAAGGGTAAAGTGAATAACGAACAATATTGCGGTCTATTATATTTATTGTGGAATCGGCTATTTTTTTAATCGTTTTGAAGTTCCTTAAGCTGCTCTTTTAATTTGTTTAAATGCTCGCCATATAATTTTTTGATGTACCATTTCGTGAAAAAATACATCGCAAAGGACCATAACGCTGATATGCCGATATAAGCCCATATGTTTAACAAGGAAAATGTATTATTCAAAGAAAGAGGTTGAGATCTATAATCTAAATACCCTGATACAAATGCTAACAGAAATATTAATGGTATCATAACCATGGTAAGCTGGAAATACAAACGGGTAAAACGATGTATGATACTGATATAACTCTCCAGGAGATGTTTAACAGAACTTAAAAGGATATGTTGAAAGAGTATAGATTTCAAGAGCTTAACAATGTAAAATATAAAGCTGATTGTGAAAGTCAGTAGCAATAACGCTAATATCCGTAGATAATTGTGTGCTGAAAATAACAGCAGGTAACCATCAAACAGCAAAAATAACAGGGCAAAAACTAATTCAAGTCGCAGGCTTTTGGAAATAGTATCCATCAGCGATTCAGTCCGTTGGGCCAAAACTATTTCAAGCTCGGGAATCGCTTTGTAATTATAGGTTATAAAAGGCTTCTGCCCCACTACAGTTTTATATTCATCCAGTTCCATATGCTAATTTTATTGAGACAAATATTTTTTACTGTTTTCTTTCAATAATACCTTGATCCTGCTCATTTTTACACCGACATGATTAGCAGTAATTCCCAAAACCTCTGCGATTTGCTGGTAACTGTAATCTTCCAGGTAAAGCATCACCAATGCTTTATCTACCCTTGACAATTCGGAAATAGCTATATTCATAGCTGCAAATTGCTCCATTTCAATATTGGAAGCTTCAGGGATAGAAAGTCTACTTTTTTCCCAGTCCAATACTTCCTGCTCCTTTTTATCTTTTTTAAAAAAGCTGATGGATGTATTAAGGGCAACCCTGTATAGCCAGGTGGAAAATTTTGAATCACCTTTAAAATTCCTGATCCCTTTCCATGCATTTAATAGAATTTCCTGGAAAAGATCTTCCCTGTCAGCCTTGGTATCCATATACATATTGCTAACCTTGAAAATTATCTGTTGGTTTTCCTCAATAGCCTTAATAAACTCTTTTTCTGTTAACATGAAATATCAGTACATATCGTATAAAGCGGAAACAAACAGACCGTTAAAAGCCTTTGATCACCTGTAGGTATTAGTAATGATAATACCATAAACCTTACAAGATAGGCAAAAAAAATCCCGGTGTTTTACACCGGGACTATTACCAAATATTTCTACCTTTGTCACTCACAAAACCAAATTATTGAATAGAAATTTGTTTGGTAGTATCCTTAGCCTGTTCTTTCTTCGGCAATAAAAATTTCAAAATGCCATTTTCATATTTTGCCTGGATGTTGTCAGTATCAATTTTTTCATCCAAACTAAAGCTGCGTTTGAAGCTCTGAAAACTGAATTCTTTGCGTATTCCCTTCACGTCTTCATTTTTTGTTTCTTCCTTCTTTTCAAAGCTGATAGTAAGCAAGCCTTTTTCAATGTTTACACTGAAATCTTCCTTGTTTCTACCAGGGGCGCTCAATTCAAGATGATAAGCATCGGTCGTTTCTACAATGTTAACGGGAGGTGTATTGGTGTTCCAATCTTTGCCTGCCACAACAGGTAACTCATTAAAGAAATCCTGAAACAAATTGTTGAAGTTCCGGGGGATCTGGTTGTTTAATTTTACTAGTGTCATTATTTTATTTTTAAGTTGTCGTGATAATTTAACGAGAAGTGTTTTTCAAACAACATACCAATGCCGAAAACAGGTCAAATCCCGGCCATAGTAACTAGAAATATCATTATTATCATGACACAATAACCGATTGATGCTAATTAAACTGCCAATATAGCCGATTAAAACCTCCGGTTGATATACTTTGATTTTTTGTAGATTTGCATTAATTAGAAAATAAACTATAAAGAAATGTATCCAGAACAATTAATAATACCCATGAAGGAGGAATTAACCGAATATGGTTTTAATGATATGAAAACGCCGGAAGAAGTAGAAAACCAGCTGGCGCAACCCGGAACAACATTAGTAATGGTGAATTCAGTTTGCGGTTGTTCGGCCGGAACTGCCCGTCCGGGAGTTTTAATGGCAGTGATCAATGCCACTAAAAAGCCGGATAATTTATCAACCAGTTTTGCGGGATTTGACATTGATGCCGTTAAAACGCTTCGTAAACATTTACTACCCTATCCGCCCTCTTCACCCTCTATTGGTTTGTTTAAAGATGGGCAATTGGTTCATTTTATTGAGCGCCATCAGATTGAAGGCCGTTCCGCGCAGCTAATTGCTCAAAACCTCATTGCGGCTTTTGAGCAGTATTGCTAATATAGCGAATGCTAAAACGAAAGCCTGCGTCATAAAACCTCTTCCTTGCCGGGAGAGGTTTTTTATAGGGTTAATCGGTAAAGACTTGTTAAAATTGAAAACTATACGCGTTTTAAATGCGTAGTATTGAATAATGTGTGTAAAGAGTTTGAGAAATGCCGAACATACTTTACATATCCAATATTTTCTATTAATCTTGCAAACTTGTTTGCCGCAAATGAATGAAGAAATTTAGCCTATGTATCCCAATTTATTTTATGCTTTCCAGGACTTATTCGGTGTTAGTGAAAAATGGAGATTTTTACGATTTGTAAATTCTTTTGGCTTTTTTGTAGCCCTGGCTTTTGTGGCGGCTGCTATATTTTTGGCGGCAGAGTTGAAAAGAAAAAGTAAGCTGGGATTGATGCAGTATGAAGAAGAGAAGATTGTGGTAGGAAAGCCAGCCTCTTCTTCCGAATTATTTTTAAATTTTATGCTTGGTTTCTTATTGGGGTATAAGATCATTGGGGCTTTTATTTCGGATAGTCCACTTGCAGTAAACCCTCCCGACTTTATTCTTTCCCTGGAAGGAAGCTGGCCAATGGGCATTTTACTCGGCGCCGTATTCGCTTTTCTAAAATGGTGGGAGAAGAATAAACAAAAGCTGCCCAAACCAGAGGAGAGAATGATTCGGATCTGGCCACATGACAGGGTAGGTGATATAGTTATTTTTGCAGCAATCTTTGGTTTTCTTGGTGCAAAAATTTTTCACAACCTTGAAAATTGGGATGAACTCGTAAAAGATCCGCTCGGCTCTTTACTTTCTTTTAGTGGATTAACATTTTACGGCGGATTGATCTGTGCATCACTGGCCATATGGTGGTATGCCAGGAAACATGGCATAGGCATCTGGCACCTGAACGATTCGGCTGCTCCTGCTCTTATGCTTGCATATTCAGTCGGAAGAATTGGTTGCCAGGTTTCAGGTGATGGTGACTGGGGAATATTAAACAGTGCCTATAAAACAGATCCTGATGGCATAACAACCTCCTCTTCACTGGAACAATTTAAAGCCGGCCTCGATCTTAATAAAGAATTTTATCTCCGGCAATTCGGTAGTCTCGACAGGGTTCATCATCTTCATTTTCAGGCACCTTCCTTTTTGCCTGACTGGATGGTGGCGTATTCTTACCCACATAATGTTATAAACGAAGGTGTAGGCCTGGCGGGCTGTACCGGGCAATATTGTGCGCATCTGCCCATTCCTGTTTTTCCGACCTCTTTTTATGAAACCATTGTTTGCCTGGTTTTATTTCTTGTACTTTGGTTTCTTCGTAAACGTATTAAAGTGCCTGGTGCCTTATTCGCGGTTTACCTGATCATTAATGGTATAGAACGTTTTTTCATAGAGAAAATACGGGTTAACACTACTTACTCCATTTTTGGTTTTCATCCTACACAGGCTGAGATTATTTCCTTTCTTCTGGTAGTTACCGGGGTGTTCCTACTTATCTATCTTAAAAGAAGGTATATGGCGAAGAAGGTTAATTGATGGAATTTGATGCAATTTCATTCCCAGCCTTTTTGAATACGTTGAAACTCTTTAGCAATCGGGCACCAAAGGCGGGGTGCAAGCCCACAGCTACGACAGCATTTTGCAGAAGCGGGGCTTTCACATGCCCTTATTGCACCGCACCACCAGCTACGAATTACTGACGACAGATAAAGAAAAAACTTCAAATACCTGCCACCACAAACTTTTCGCGATCACTTCTCCCAATTATCTACAATCCGCAAAACATTAATGACAGTTCATTCCATATCAACATTGAATGAGAGACTTGTGATTGTAGTTTTATGACGCAATCGGAAATAACAACCGTTCAATCAAAGAATTCTTATCCAGCCCAATGAGCCTCTTCATAAGTAACAAAAAGAGCAGGTAGTCGTACCATGTTCACCATTAAACTATAAAACAAACCGTTCAACACAAAACTTAGTTCCTTGCTATACAAAGTACTTAGTTTTGGATTGTAACAAACAAAAAACAGTACTAAACAAACTAATAAAAAATTAAAACCAACTAATGAAACATTTTTCGATTCTAATAACAACCTTACTTCTATTCGCATTTAATTATTCTTTTAGTCAAATAAATGGCCAAATTAAAGGAGAGATAAAAGACAAAAATAAAATCGCAATCCAGGCAGCAAGTGTGTCTCTGTTAAAGTTCAAGGATTCATCTCTCGTAAAAACTACCATTACCGATAAAGACGGAAAGTACAGATTTGATAATATTAATTCAGATACTTTCCTGGTAAGTGCTTCTGCTGTAGGGTATGCTAACCTGGTGAGTGAAAAATTATTCTTGCGCGAAAAACAGACGTCCATTACGCTTACGTCTTTTGAAATGAAAGAGCAGGCCAATACGCTTGGCGCAGTAACTGTTACCGCTCAAAAGCCGATGATAGAAATTAAAGCCGACAAAACGGTTTTAAATGTGGCAGGGAGCGTTAACGCTGTAGGTTCAACAGCAATGGAGTTATTAGAAAAATCACCCGGAGTAAGGGTTGATAAGGATGATAATATATCTATGAATGGCAAAAATGGCGTGCGTATTTATATTGATGGCAAACCATCCCAAATGGATGGCAAGGACCTGGCAGCTATTTTAAAAGGAATTCCATCTTCTGATATCGAAGCAATTGAAATTATTTCCAATCCATCTGCAAAATACGATGCATCAGGTAATGCCGGTATAATAAATATCAGGTTGGTGAAGAATAAGAACGTAGGCCTAAATGGAAATGCCGCTCTGACCACTTCCTTTGGAAATACACCCAAATACAATGGATCTATAGCACTCAATTCGAGAAGCAAATATGTAAATGTTTTTGGGAACTATAGTTATTTCACCGGTGATAGAAGAAACACTCTTGATATATATCGCGAGCAAAGCAATAATGGAAAGCTGAATACATTTGATCAGCAGAGTAAAATGATCGACGATAATAATAACAATAATTTCAAAGCAGGCGCTGATTTCTTTATCAACAAGAAAAATACTTTTGGGGTAATGATCAACGGCAGTCGCAGCTCGGGCGTATGGGAAAATTTAAGCAAGACATTCATTTCATCTCAGAACCAAAAAATTGATTCCATACTTGTTGCTTCTAACAGAATAAATCAAAAGAGAAATAATTTCAACTATAATGCTAATTATCGCTATGCAGATACGAGTGGCAGAGAATTAAATATCGATGCTGATTATGGCGCGTTCGACAGTAAGGCTAACAGTTATCAGCCTAACAAATATACCAGTGCAGATGGCAAAACTATATTCAATGAAAAAAATTACAGAAGCAATACCGTTTCAAATATTGACATCTACAGTTTAAAAGCTGACTATGAACAAAAATTATGGGGCGGTAAATTAGGAACAGGTGCAAAAATAAGCCGGGTTAGAAGTAATAACGACTATGCATTTTTTAATGTTATTGAAAATGTTGACAGGATTGACACCAATCAAACCAACCTGTTCAAGTATAAAGAAGATGTAAATGCAGCATATGTAAATTTCAATAAAACAATAAAAAAATGGTCGTTCCAGTTTGGTGTACGTATGGAGCAAACGCACGCTTCCGGTGATCTTATCGCGTTAAAAGGAGAGTCTGGTAAAAAAGTGGATACTTCCTACCTGAACTTCTTCCCTAGTGGCGGTGTTACTATGAATATCAATAAAAGCAATTCACTGGGAGTTACCTATAGCCGCAGAATTGATCGTCCCAGCTACCAGGATCTGAATCCTTTTGAGTATAAACTGGATGAGCTGACTTATCAGAAGGGCAACCCTTTCTTAAGACCCCAATACACCAATAATATACAGTTGATTCATACCTTCAAACAGTTTCTGACAACGAGTATTGGGTATAGTCATGTAAAAGATTTCTTTACAGAGGTATCAGATACATCTGGCGGATCAAAAACATTTATTACTAACAAAAACATTGCAGTGCAGAATATCTATAGCATCAATATCGCAGCTCCATTACGTATTAAAAAATGGTGGAATGGTTACGCCAGCATTAATGCCTTCCACAGCGAGTTTAAAGGTCACCTAGACAATGGCGATCTTAACGTTAGTTCTAATTCGTTCAGCGTATATATGCAACACAACTTTACACTCTCCAAAAACTATAGCACGGAAGTTACGGGCTTTTACAATGCAACAAACCTGGAAGGCACCATGAAAAGCAACACCATGTGGAAAGTAGACTGGGGCGTTCAGAAAAAAGTGTTTGATCAAAAAGGAACTGTAAAATTAAGTGTGAACGATGTTTTTAATTCCATGAAATGGAGTGGTTCAACAAACTTCGGTGGGGTAAACATGAAACTTGCCAACAGGTGGGAAAGTCAGCAACTTAAATTGGCATTTACTTATCGGTTCGGAAACAAGAATGTTAAAAGCGCCAGGGAAAGAAACACCGGGTTGGAAGATGAGCAAAGGAGGATTAAGGGTGGAAACTAAGCCAGGTTTGAGGTTTGAGGAAGAAGGCTATCCGCTATCCGCTATCAGCTTTCGGCTACCAGCTTTTTCAATCCAGGTTCACTCATCCGCATTTTCGTTTCTAATAATATCTGTCAGTATTAAACCGGTTTAAAATAATTTTCAATCAAACTTAAAATCAACCAGGAATCAAGCCGATGGCTGATAGCCGATAACCGATAGCCTTCTTCCTCATACCTCATACCTCATACCTAAGTCCCTAATTCATTTTTTTCTATTTTTATAAAGAATTATATATCTTACCATCGTAATATATTGCATATGCCATCATTTGATATAGTAAGCAAAGTAGATCTGCAGACGTTAGATAATGCCCTTAACACGGTAAAGAAAGAAATTACCAATCGTTTCGATTTCAAAGGATCGCATGTGGTGATCGATTTGAACAAAAAAGATTTTAAAGTAAACCTGGAAGCTGACAGTGAAATGAAACTAAACCAGATCATTGATGTGTTAATAAGCAGGAGCATCAAGCAGGGTCTTGCCAGTGAGATCTACGATTTAAGCAAAACGCCTTTTCAAAGTGGTAAGGTGATAAAGAAAGAAATTGAAGTCAGAAATGGTATCAAACAGGAAGATGCAAAAAAGATCGTAAAGCTGATCAAAGACAGCGGCCTGAAAGTACAGCCAGCTATAATGGATGATATTATACGAGTAACAGCCAAAAAGATTGATGACCTGCAGGATGTGATCCAGGCTACCAAAGCTGGCAATACGGGCCTGGCTTTACAGTTTATAAATATGAAGCCTTGAAACTGTTAGGCTCCGTCTCCGTTGACATAATCTAATTACCTACCGATGACTTAAAGCGGATAGCGGATAGCTGACTGCCGATAGCCATCTTAAATTTTATTGTATTATTATCCTGATTACCTTACTTTTGCGCTCTAATTTTATCAATCGCACGGCAAAATCCGTGCAACCTTAAAAAAATAGTCATGAAAGAAGGTATCCATCCCAAAAATTACAGGTTCGTTGTTTTCAAAGACATGAGTAACGGAACCTCATTTCTCAGTAGATCAACCGCCTATTCCAAAGAAAACGTTAAATGGGACGATGGTAATGAGTATCCATTAATTAAACTGGAAATCTCAAATACTTCTCACCCGTTCTTTACCGGCAAATCGATGCTGGTTGACACAGCCGGACGTATCGATAAATTTAACAAACGGTACGAGAAGAAAGCTAAATAAGAAGTTTTATCTCTTAAATAATATATCCCTTCCTGCTTAACAGGAGGGGATTTTTATTGTTATTCCACCAATTGAAGTCGTAGTTTTATTCTATGAATTTCCTTGAAAATCCTACAATTGAAAAGCAGTTGTATCCATTCACCCTTACGAGGTCAGTTGCTGATATCCGCATAGGCATTTTAACCATCCGTGAAAAGTGGCTGCTGGCTGCAGGATCTGGCTCTGATATTGCAGTTCCTTCCAATTTGCTTCCTTCCCAAAAAATTATAGCTTCCTTAAAAATGGGAAATGATATTATTGAAGGTGTTGATTCCCTATTAATTAAACACCCCTGGCATATCTTCGAATATAACGATTGGGCTCTCCGACAAGATTTTGAAATGCTCACTGCCACAAGGGTCTCCCAAAATATCTCTTCTACCAATAAAGTTATTTCTCCAGAAAATGTGTTCCTGGAAGAAGGAGCCAAAGTAGAACACGCTATTTTAAATGCGTCTACTGGCCCAATATATATCGGTAAAAATGCCGAAATCATGGAGGGAGGTTTGATCCGGGGACCATTTGCAATCTGTGAGGGAGGTCTCGTTAAAATGGGCGCGAAGATTTACGGCGCTACAACAATAGGACCCTATTGCATTGCAGGAGGCGAAATTAAGAATTCAGTACTTTTTGGCTATAGTAATAAAGCCCATGAAGGTTACCTGGGAGATTCCGTATTGGGTGAATGGTGCAACATCGGCGCAGGTACGTCCAACTCCAATGTTAAAAATAATGCCAGTCCCGTAAAGATATGGGATCAATATACCGGGCGTGAAACTATGGTTGGACTGAAATGCGGTTTATTAATGGGAGACTATAGCCGTAGTGCCATTAATACGTCATTTAACACAGGCACCGTAACAGGCATTTGCTGTAATATTTTTGGGGAAGGATTAAAAGGGCCTGTTATTCCAAGTTTCAGCTGGTGTGGCCCGGAAACCACCCGTTATAAATTTGATAATGCCGTGCGGGATATTGATAATTGGAAAAAACTTAAAAAACAATCGATACAGGAAGAGGAAATAAAAAAACTCAGGCTTATTTTTGACACTTATTAAACAACCTACTAATGAGAAAGCAAATAGCAGCGGCAAATTGGAAAATGAACCTGACCTACCAGCAGGCGGAAGAATTATTGAAAGACGTTCTAGCTGTAGATATTAAACTGGAAGAATATCAGCAGGTTATTTTTGCAGTGCCTTTCCCTTATCTTAAAATGGCCGCTGATAAAGTGGCCGACAAATTCAATTGTGGTATTGCTGCGCAGAATTGCTTTCATCTTCCCTCGGGAGCTTATACAGGAGAGGTGTCTGTTGACATGATTTATTCAGTCGGTATTCCGTATTGCCTCGTGGGGCATAGCGAACGTAGAGAATATTTTAAAGAGTCTAACAAGCAACTGGCAGAAAAAATAAACCTCTTGCTATTGCAGAATATTATTCCTTTGTTTTGTTGTGGCGAACCGCTAGAGGTAAGGGAAGCTGATAAACAAAATGAACATGTTGAATTACAATTCAAAGAATCATTGTTTCATCTTACACCTGGGCAGGTAGTGAATATCGTAATTGCTTATGAACCCATTTGGGCAATTGGCACCGGGAAAACGGCTACTACAGAAGAGGCACAACAAATGCACGCCCATCTTCGCTCGATATTAGCGGAAAAATATGGAAAAACTATTGCCGATACTATTCCAATTTTATACGGCGGTAGCGTTAAGGCAAGTAATGCTAAAGAAATATTTTCTTCACCTGATGTAGATGGTGGGCTGGTTGGAGGCGCTTCGCTCATGGCCCAGGATTTCGTCCAGATAATTAAGGCACTTAAATAGTTAATTATAACTTAAAATCCAGTTTTCTTTAAACCTGCATTTGATTCTTGGGTTTATAGAAACCTGAAGATAAAGTTATGAAAAGAGACAATAGCCTGAAACCTTTTTCATGGCAACATCATGATGAATTATTAAGCTGCCTGCTCATAAAAAAAGGTGTTCAGAAAAAAGCTGATATTTCCCTGTTAACAGATTTTACCAACATCTTCTGGAAGGATGATTTGCAGAAGCATATTGAAGCAGAGGAGAATATATTAATTCCTTACCTTGTAAAACACAGGTTCGAAGATAAGTATATAAGTATGATGAAAACGGATAATTCTATTATTCAATCCGTATTTGACAGGCTGAATACCTTCGATCACCGGCACAAGGTATTTGAAATTTTTGCCGACCTGGTAGAACAGCATATCCGTTTTAAAGAACGATTTATTTTTGGAAAAGTACAGGAATTATTATCTGAAAAGGAATTAGAGGAATTAGGTTTAAAACTACATACTGTTCACAAAAAGAAATGCACAGATTACCCGGTAAAGTTTTGGGAGTGAGATTTTGTTAAGCTGATGCCTGTGTTTCCTATACTACTGTAAGAGGCAGTTCGGCTTTTTCTATGTCGTTCAGCCTGTTGATGTATAAGATAGTGCCCGTGCCTTCTTCATTCGCCTCATACATTATTGTAAATTTCGCCCCGTAGATAATTTCATCACTTATATACGAGCTACGGGCAACTACCGTAGTAGAAAAAGCCTCATCAAAAGCTTTTACAAATATCAGCACCTGAACTTTAGCCTGTTGCATATCTTCGAGCGTAAAATTATATAAAGGGCTTCTTTCATCTAAAGCATGCACTAGCGTCCAGCTAAGAGTTAGTGAATTTATTTTGGAAATTTCCACATCAGCAGGATAAAATTTATTTACCTGTTTTCCTTCTTCGTCAATAGTCATTGCAATAGTGATTTTGACTTCGGCTTCTGTTAACTGGTTATTTTTGTAAGGCACCAGCCTGAACATTAAAGCTGTTGCGTTTTTGTAGGGCGCCACCACCATATTCTCACTGAATTTTAAAAAGGCTCTCGGTCTTGAAAATCTTCCGTAAAATAAGCCCGTAACTACTGCAAAACTCAGCAACCCGGTCAGCGCCTCCATGGCAGCAATAGTGCTGTCTAAAAAACCGGAAGGGTTGATCCGTCCGTAACCAACGGTTGTAAATGTTTGAGCGCTAAAAAAAAATGCCTCCGCGAAATTCTGAAGAGGCGAGCCTAATAACACTCCCCCGAGTTTATCGACTCCAATTGTATAGTAAAAGGAAGCGAACACGATATTTATTGAAATAAAAAAGCCCAGGATGGTCAGAGCAAATTTCCAGCGCGGAAAATCAAGCAGGCTATGATAGATACTGTACCGTTCGAAAAATGGAATGCCACTCTTTACTATATTGGCTTTACCATCTTTGTTTACAAAACGACCGGTATTGAAGGCGCTACTAGCGCCAAAACCCGAATTGTCCTGGGGTTTAACTTTTATGTTAAGCTTTTTAAAGGGTGGCATTGTGTTGTTATTTAACGTTGACTTTGGTAAAAAGTCTATTTTTGAAATCAACCATCTTCTATTCAATCTCAAAATTACTATAAGCAATGAATAAGAACAGGCTTTATTATAATTTGCCGTGGATGGTTCAGGCTTAATTATCAGGCTATGTGTAAAATTCTTTGGCTGGCAAGCTGGTATCCTAACAAAATATCGCCCCGCAATGGCGATTTTATTCAAAGGCATGCGGAAGCTGCGGCAATGTACGAGCCGGTACACGTAATTTATGTTGTAAAGGATGAGTATAAGCGTGTAACAAGCAATGTGACCATAGAACATTTCACGAGGGGAAAACTCAGTGAAAGCATTGCATACTATAAACCGCTGGAATGCGGAATAAAGATTTTTGACAGGTTGCTTTCTATTCTTACCTGTTTGAAGATTTACAGGAAACTCATTATTTCCTTTATCAGGCTCCATGGACGGCCTGCTTTAGTGCATGTACATGTGGCCATGTGGGCAGGCATTCCCGCGCTGTGGCTAAAAATAAAATACAGAATCTCTTATGTTGTTACAGAACATTGGACAGGATATTATAAAAATGCTGAAGATGCTATTTATAAAAAAGGGTGGCTGTTTAATATTTTAACCCGTAAAATTTTGAAACGGTCTGATTTAATACTGCCGGATTGCCATCAATTGGGAAAGTGTATCAATGATCATATTTGCAGAGTTTCATTCCAGGTCATACCAAATGTTGTAGATACCCGTATTTTTAATTCGTCCAATTACCAGGGATTGCCTTTCCGATTCGTTCACGTTTCTACCATGAATCCGAATAAAAATGCAGTAGGAATACTGAATAGTTTCTCTAAACTGCTTGTTATTTACAGCGATTGGAGATTGGTGATGGTGGGTACTGCTTCTGATGATTTAAAAAATACTGCAAACCAGCTAGGCTTAAAAAACTTTATAAATTGGAAAGGAGCCATCCCTTATGTACAGGTAGCTGAAGCCATGTCTGCCTCTTCAGCGTTGATCATGTTTAGCAGATTTGAAAACATGCCCTGCGTAATCCTGGAAGCATTATGTTGTGGACTGCCTGTAATTGCAACTACCGTTGGGGGTATACCTGAAATAGTCAATAAAAAAAATGGCATACTAGTTCATTCTGAAGATGAAATGCAATTACTTGATGCATTAATAGAACTTATGGAGAACTATCATTCTTACAGCAGATCCGCTATAAGTGCAGAAGCTACTGAAAAATACAACTACCATACAATCGGAAAAATATTTTTTGATTTATACAGTACCTATAGCCGAAGCAGGTAACTCACGGAGGCGAATAAATGTAAATGATAATACAAGCATTTCGAAAAAAAAGGCGTCGGATAAGAATAAAAAACCAACGGGCATAAGTATTGAAATTAAAATTAAGTATCTGTCGTATCGCCTGGTGAAAAACCCAACCAGGAAAAAGCCTTCTGCAATAAAACCGGTATAAAAAATTAGCTCAATCAGGTAAGGGTTATGCAATAACCAGGTATACGCGCCACCGAGAAATGTTTGACTATTATAATATAAGTATGCGGCGAAGTTTCTTTTCAGTATTAATATACCCTGGTCAGCATGTAGAAAAGTAAACCGGAATAATTTCCATAAAAATGCATCTGCATAAAAGAATAAAGCAAAATAACGCATCGCTTCCCACATGTACTTAAAAGTTATCGGTCGCCTGAACATAAATGGAACCGGCATCAATAATATTCCGATCTTGGAGTGTGTATGATGGGTACCATAGGTATTGAAGATGATAAAGTAGATAAAATATAAAAGAAAGAAGAGTATGATAAAACCCCGCCTGTTTGGAAAAAAAAATGACAGCAGGCAGGAGACAAAGAGCAGGTTATCAAAACAGCAACTTATTAAATAGTTCCGGGTAATTAATTCTGGTATCTTAAGGAGATGGAAAATCCAGTAGGTGATATCAACGTAAGGGAATTTTAAAACTGGCGACTGTAACTGGTGTACCAATGTATTGGAAAATTGGTAATACAACAGGAAGAAAAAAATGAATGCGAATACCAGCCTGCAAAGAAGGTTCCTTTGACCGGTATTATTATTAGCTGCTTCATTGCCTATTGCTGCCGCCATTCTACAACTAAATAACTTGAATCAATTTGTAATTGTTGATCTCCGGTAAAGTGCCCTGAAAGCGCATTTACTTTAAACGCATGAATGGGCATGCCCATCGTCTGTTCCAGGTATTTTTTATACCAGCCTGTAAAATGCTCCTGGTTTTCAATTCCATTGAAAATTTTTTTTGCCACTGGTTGTATGATGGAATACGTAGCACCTAATTTCGTTTCTAAAAAACTGGAACCAGGATCAACAAAGCCGTTTTGTTTAATTTTATTATAATACCTCAACGGCCGACTAAGGAAGAACCTGTTATTATCTGTATAGTCGGAACTATAATCAACCAGAACACTATCGTTCACCAGTATCTTAAATATCTCATATTTGTTAGCGGTATCTTCTTTTTCAGAATACATCGCCCAAACAAAAAAGGGAGTTATTTCATCTCCCTTTATATTGCAAAAAATTGTCAGGCTGCTAAAAATTGTCACAAGGAAAAACAATCTCTTATCAAATAAATATAAATTATAAAAGAAATTACGCCTCATTGCAGTACATTATGCTTTCAGCTTTTCCACGAGGTTGATATATTCCTGCATGGCAGCTTCCTTTGTTTTTCCCTTTAAGGAACTCCATACCTCATATTTTGCCTTGGCAACAAAATCAAACATGGCAGGAGCATCAACATTTACATCGCCCTCTGTTGATTGTTTGTAAAATGAATATAAATTAAGAAGTGTTTCATTGCTCGGCTTTTCACGCAGTGATTTGCTTTCAGCAACCGCTTTTTCGAAAAGTGTTTTTACGTCCATATCAGAGATTTGAAGCGAATGTAAGATTTTCGTTTGGTTTCGGGCATGGGCGTTGTTAAAGGGTGTACGACAATTTTCCGTTCTTATAAAAAATCATTATATCTTTGTGTCAAAGTATTACAGATATGGCACAAAAAAAAGCAGCGATCAATTTATCTAGCGAAGAAGTGAAACAACTTGGCAAAGA
>JBDSBP010000585.1:0-2109 GCA_039921525.1 Chitinophagaceae bacterium
GCCGGTGTATTATATAATACCGCTGCAATAATTGACGCCGATGGTACTTACCTCGGCAAATACCGTAAAAATCATATTCCACACACTTCCGGTTTCTGGGAAAAATTTTTCTTTAAACCCGGCAACCTCGGTTACCCGGTATTTCAAACCAAGTATGCAAAGGTAGGTTTGTACATATGTTACGACCGTCACTTTCCCGATGGTGCCCGGTGTTTAGGGTTAAATGGCGCAGAGATCGTTTACAATCCATCCGCCACCGTCGCGGGCCTGTCACAATACCTTTGGAAACTGGAACAGCCGGCACATGCAGCCGCCAACGGTTATTTTATGGGATGCATAAACAGGGTAGGCATTGAAAAACCCTGGAATTTGGGTAAATTCTATGGCTCTTCCTACTTCGTTAATCCACGCGGTGAAATTTTTGCGATTGCTTCGGAAGATAATGATGAACTGCTGGTGGCAGAGTTCGACCTTGATATGATTGAAAAAGTAAGAAGCGTATGGCAATTTTATCGTGATAGAAGGCCGGAGACCTATGGCGCTCTCGTTCAATTGTAGGTAGTGCTTATTGATTATTTATTAAAACACCTAAAGCTGTTACATGTCAGTTGAAAATAAAAGATTAACAGCGGAACAATACGAGTTTAACTTCAATGATATTCATCCTCCATTTGAGACGCATGATGCCGCATTAGTGGAGGCGAACCGTTGTATTTTTTGTTATGATGCACCATGTACCAAATTATGTTCTACCAGTATAGATGTGCCAAAATTCATTAAACAAATAGCAAGTGGAAATATCAGGGGCTCGGCGCATACAATACTTTCAGCGAATATAATGGGGGCAGGCTGCTCAAAAGTTTGCCCGGTTGAAAAATTATGCGAAGGGGCCTGTGTTTATAACCTGATGGAAGAAAAACCAATAGCTATTGCTAAATTACAGCGATATGCCACTGAGCGGGCCATCGCTGAAAAATGGCCCCTGTTTCATCGAAAACCTTCTATTGGCAAAAAAGTTGCTGTTATCGGCGCAGGTCCTGCCGGACTATCCTGCGCTCATGTTCTCTCCCGGGAAGGGGTAGACGTGACTGTGTTTGAAAAAGAAGAAAAGGGTGGTGGTTTGATGACCTATGGCATAGCCGCTTATAAGGTTACGCCAGAGTTCTGTGAAGATGAAGTGGAATTTATTACTTCCATAGGGGGGATAGATATCAAATACAATAAGGAATTAGGAAAGAATATATTCCTGCCCGAACTGCAACAGGAGTACGATGCGGTATATCTAGGTATCGGCGTCGGTCAGGCCAGGCCGTTAGCTATCCCCGGCGAAGAACTAGATGGAGTAGTGAATGCGCTTCAGTTCATTTATGAAATCCGCAGCACCACTTACAGCCAGGTAAAGGTAGGAGATAAGGTGGCTGTGATAGGAATGGGCATGACTGCCATAGATGCGGCCACCCAGGCAAAACGGTTGGGGGCGGCAGAAGTAACACTTGTTTACAGGCGCACCCGCGAAGAGATGCCCTGCACACAAACCGAACTGGATATCGCCATGCTTGATGGTTGTAATATCGTTTGGCTTACAGCTCCAGCCAGGATCATTGGAATAAACGGGAAAGTAAAACAACTGGTTTGCAGTTTAATGACCCTCGGAGAACCAGATGCCAGCGGACGACGTTCCCCTCTGGACACTGGCAACACGATGGTATTAGACGTTGACATGGTTATAAGTGCCACCGGCCAGGTTCCATTTCTATCGCTTGTAGATGATAACCAGCTAAACAATAGTTTCGGAAAAATTATAATTAATAAAGATGGCTCAACAAATCTTCCCGGAATATTCGCCGGCGGTGATTGTGTAAATGGTGGCAAAGAAGTAGTAGATGCCGTGCAGGCAGGAAAAGACGGAGCGGCAGGAATAATGCAATGGCTAATAATTAATGGTTAATGGTTAATTATTAAAATTACATCGTCGATAGCTGATATTTTAAAGGGTTGATAACTGTTTGTTATATTATTAATTTAAAATTAAATGAACAAAATTCAATTAACCATTTATAATTAACCATTACCATTAATTCTACTTTGACAAGTCATGAAGTTATTCTG
>JBDSBP010000586.1:0-17125 GCA_039921525.1 Chitinophagaceae bacterium
CCCAGGGTATGGAATTTAGGAGTAACACTTGGTTTCTAAAACATAAAGTATAAAGGCAGTACGCGATATCGGTGCTGCTTTAAAAAGTAAAAAAATTATTATGAGAACGTTAATAAGTATAACTATAGCCTTCTGTTTGCTGATGATATGTTCATGCAAAAAATTCCTGGAGGAGAAGCCGACGAGCTTTTTATCTCCCAGCTCAAACCTGTCCAGCACAAAAGTGGTAAGAGCGCTTGCAAACTCTTGTTATACGGATTTACAGGGACTTCTGTCAGGGCAGGCTTCCTCTTATGGGGGAAATACCTGGAACCTGCTGGAATTCATGACGGGTAAAGCGAATAGTGATTTGGGACAGACCGGCTTTGTAACTTTTCAAACCCTCGCATACAATTCCACCTCTTTTTATGTGGACACCTGGTGGCAGCACCTATACCTGGGCGTTGGTTCAACCAATCTTGCTATTCAACAGCTCCCAACTGTAAACGCCGCTGGATTGACGGATGAGGCGAAAACAAATATGCTGGCAGAGGCACATACTCTTCGGGCTTTATATTATTTCTATCTTGTAAGGCTGTACGGTGCCGTGCCCAAAGTAACTACAATACCAAAGGATCTCAATTTGAATTTACCTCGCACGCCGGCTAAAAACATCTACGATAGCATCATCATTCCTGATTTGCTGATAGCTGAAAAATCTACATTACCATGGTCCGATCAAACCGGCCTGGTTTCTATGAGTGCTGTAGAATCCTTATTTGCTGATGTGTACCTCACATATGCCGGCGCAGCCATTGGTGGCGGTGATCCCTTTTATGCAGAATCTGCAAAACGTTCAAAAGCGGTTATTGACAAAGGCATTTATTCATTATTTCCTAATTATACGGATATGAATAATCCTTCGAATAAAAACAAAGGAGAATTTATTTTCCAGGTTCAATATGCTGCTGCTGTACCATCCACCAACCCGCTTACCACCCTTACCATTCCTAATTACTCCGGTATTTCAAAATATTCTGATGAATATGGTTCTGTATACCCTACCGAACAATTTCTTGCATCATTTCCGGCAGGAGACAAAAGAATAAAGGAGCGCCAGTTTTTTTATTCTAAATACAAGAGTATCAAATCGGCAGATACTATCATATTCAAGAATCACTACATCTACAAATGGTTCGATTCTTCGGCAGTGGTCAATACGGCAAAGTCGGATCTTAATTATACACTGTATCGACTAGCCGATGTTTACCTTATGTACGCTGAAGCGGCTAACAGGGCAGAGGGTGCCCCCAATAGTAATGCAACCGGTTATGTAAATGCTATTCGGGCACGGGCCCAGCTCGCACCTGTTGGCACCCTGTCTAAAACCGATTTTGAGCATGAGGTCTGGTTACAGCGTTACTTTGAACTGTGCTTTGAAAACAAGATGTACTTTGATATGATCCGCACCCGGAAAATACATAATGATCTTACGGGAAACTGGGATGATTTTGTGGGACACAAAACCGTTTTTAATGCAACATTCACCGAAAAACAATTACTGTTCCCCGTGCCAAAGCAGGAGATAGATGTGAATTACAGCTTGTTGCCAAATAACACCGGTTTCTAAATGCTTTTGTCGGGTAAGAAATAATGCATGGATTTATTTCTTTTACTTAATACGATGTCATCTAAAAAGGATAAGATATATCAATCTTATCCTTTTTTTATTTAGTGATCAAACCGCCCTGATTGTACTATAAAATTGATGATTTAATTATCGGATGATTTTAGTAAAACCCCATTCAAACATCTTGGGACTGAATTTTCCATTTATCTACCTGAGTTAATTTTTTAACTACAACCTTCCTTAACTTGTTAGTTAAGAGCGTAATATCTAAATTTTATAAGTCATATCTAGTATAATTTTATATATTAAAAATAATAATATTTGTTAATGATTATCACTTATGATTAATAATTATGTACTTTCGAATCCTACTCATACATTTTTTTTTCTTTAATGTTTAACTAAATTCGCTTTCATGAAAAGTATCACATTTAAACAAGTAGCACCATTTTTTGTGCTATCGCTCATCGCTATTGTTGCTATTTTTATTCCCGCTCTTCCCAATTTTGATGACCAGGGAAAATACAGCACCGCTGATATTGCCTGGATTATTGTAGCTACGGCGTTGGTGTTTTTAATGACTCCGGGACTGGCATTTTTTTATGGAGGAATGGTTCATCGTAAAAATGTGATTTCCACCATGATCAAAAGCGTTGTTGCTGCAGGTGTGGTTAGTATTTTATGGGTAACAGTAGGCTTCAGTCTTTGTTTTGGGGACAGCATCGGAGGTTTTATTGGTAATCCATCTACTTTCCTGTTCTTTAAGGGAGTTAACTCTGGTGCACCCATATTACATGGTGCAGCGTCTTCAATGACAATTCCGTTATTATTGTTTTCGCTGTTTCAGTTGATGTTTGCTATAATCACACCCGGCCTGGTGGTAGGTGCCGTTGCAGAACGCATCCGTTTTACTTCTTATATTTTGTTTATAGTACTTTTCAGTTTATTGGTTTACGCGCCATTGGCACATTGGACCTGGCATCCCGAAGGATTTCTGGCCAAAATGGGTGTTCTTGATTTTGCCGGCGGTACGGTGGTTCATATTTCTGCAGGTTGCGCGGCACTGGCTGGCGCTTTGGTGCTGAAACGCAGGCAATCGCATATTGATCATAAAGAAATTCCACCTGCAAATATTCCCTATGTATTAATTGGAACAGGTTTACTGTGGTTCGGCTGGTTTGGTTTTAATGCAGGTTCTGCTTTAGGTGCCAATGCTTTAGCGGTATCCGCTTTTGCCACAACTAATACTGCCGCAGCCGCTGCAGGCTGTTCATGGATGTTTTTTGATGTTTTACGGCGTAAGAAACCTTCCGTTTTAGGATTTTGTATCGGAGCCGTTGTAGGGCTGGTTGCAATAACTCCCGCTGCAGGTTATGTAGCGATCCCTCAAAGCATTTTTATAGGGGTTGTAGCTGCGATTATTTCCAATTTAGCGGTGTATTATAAGTCAAAATCCAAACTGGATGACACGCTGGATGTATTTCCCTGCCACGGTATTGGCGGTATGGTTGGTATGCTGATGACAGGTGTTTTTGCTACCACTGCAGTAAATAGCGCTGGCGCAATGGGCGGCTTTTATGGAAATTGGGCTTTCTTTTTTACCCAGCTAAAAGGTATGGTGATTGTAGTGGCTTATAGCTTTACTGTTTCTTATGGTATCTTCAAACTGATAAACTTTATTCAGCCTATTCGTGTTTCTTCGGAAGAAGAACTTATCGGGTTAGATGCTTCCCAACATAACGAAAATTATACCCAGGGAACATTGGTCGTAACCAGCAAGAACGGAGTAGAAGAACATATGATCCCAAATATTTAAATAAATTTTAATGTTATAAAAAAATAGGGCAACTTGTCAAGTTGCTCTATTTTTTTTTCTTCTTTTTACCCTAAGAACGATAAGATATTTAAAAGAGTATTTATAGTAAAAATTTATATATAAAATTTTTGATCAAATATTCATTATTTATATATACTTTTATCTAAGCAAAGATATATATTTTTTTTTGCATGTTATTAGTGATTGATAATTACCCATGTAAGTCTATCAGATTTAATTTCTCACATTTATGCTGGTATGACTTACGATTATAACTTGCTTCTTTCAAGAGTCACAAGCGTTTATTATTAACTCAAATAACATTTGCCTGTCTATTTCATAACCAAAAACGAACATTAGAATGTTTAAAAAAACCTTTGTTTCGACGATCGCAATGATGTATGCCTTTGTGGTTCAAGCTCAATCAGACTCTGCGGCGCCACCGCCCGCATTGTCAATTACTGGATCTGCAGATCTTTATTATAAGTATGATTTTTCAAAAAGCAGGGGTAATAACCTTACCAGCTTTACCAACTCCCATAACCGCTTTGAACTAGGAATGGCAACCGTTAAAATTGAGCATAAAACTGCCAAATTAGACGTGGTGGCTGACTTGGGTTTTGGAAAAAGAGCGCGCGAATTTAACTATACCGATGACAATGGCAATACCAGTGATATTGTGTTAAGCACTATAAAACAGATGTATATAAGTTATGCGCCAGCCGCCTGGGTTAAATTTACTGCTGGCACCTGGGCAACACACGTGGGCTATGAATTAGTTGATGCTTATCTCAATCGTAACTATAGCATGAGTTATATGTTTACTAACGGACCATTTTCTCATACCGGTTTTAAAGTTGACCTTACGGCAGGTAAAAGTGGATTTATGCTGGGAATAGCTAATCCAACAGATTTCAAATATGTTCCGGATGGTGTTATCAATAAAAAGTTTTTACTGGCTCAGTATAGTCTTGCCGCAAGTGAAAACGTTAAAATTTACCTCAACTATGTTGGCGGCCAGGGCATAGATACTTCTAAATCGAGCCAGTTCGATGCAGTAGTTACAGCAAAGCTCGGTGATAAATTCAGCATCGGGTATAATGGAACTGTTAACAGTACCAAACTTCATACTGGAAACAATCGCTTTAATTCTGCCAAAACCTGGTGGGGATCAGCATTATATCTTAACCTTGATCCAACCAGTTCCTTTGGTCTTACTTTACGAGGAGAATATTTTTCTGATAAAAACCAGCTAAAAGTATATAGCGGTTTCGGAGAAGGCGGAACTGTGTTTGCCACTACATTATCAGCTAATTTCAAACTAAACTCTTTTATATTTATACCTGAGTTCAGGCTTGATAATGCGAGCAAAGATTTATTCGTAAAAAGCAACGGTAGTGCCACCTCATCATCCGGTAGCTTTTTATTGGCAGCGATCTATTCGTTTTAAAGCTATGGGGTAACAGGTATGAGGTGTGAGGTATGAGGTGTGAGGTATGAGGTGTGAGGTATGAGGTATGAGCCCTCAGCCCTCGGGTTGATATATATAAGAACGACTTTACTTGCCTAAGTATCATAATGCTCACGCCTCATCCCTCATCCCTCATACCTTTATTTTACTTCCGCCAATAGACTGAATTATGATCCAGGGGCCGACCAAAAAGCACTAATCCTCCCTACATTTTAGTGCATTGTAGCAGATTCGATTCGAAACTATACGTCAATCTATATTGGTTTATTAATAACCCAAGACTTCAACCTTGGGATACAGGTGTATGTTCGATAGGCTTATTAGAATTTCATAAGGTAGTCAGCACTTGGGCTAAAGCCCAAAAAATCATTCTACTAAACCCCGGCATAAATGCCAGGGTTTTTAAATCGTACCCTCCGAATCTTTTAGGTAACTAAAATTTTGCCTATTGAAATGAATGAATTACAAATTTTAAAGTTATTAAATTGGTGATGTCGGCCCAAACTGGTTTTAGCAGCTGATAGCTGATGGCTGACGGCTTTACTCATACCTCATACCTCATACCTCATACCTCATACCCCACACCCGCCTGTCAGGCAGAATTCCTCCCGGCATTGATGATACCAAAAGAGCAACGAATTACCAGTTTCTCATAACTTTCTTTCATCGGGTTATGAACCAGGCCTTCCTCCATTTCCCTGATACGGGCAATGGCATATTGCTGAATAGTCGTCAAAGGCAATACTATCCGTTCACGCATTTGCACAGACAATTGCTCCACCGGGTAATCAGCCATCAATTCCGTTTTGCCCGAAAGCATAAAGATATATTTTTGGGTGAGCTCGTATTCACTATAAATCATTCCCCATATTTCTCCGTATTTAGGATGACCAGACAAAAACTCCGTTAGCGGGAAATAACATTTTTTCATCGCCATCTCACAGTTATCCATAAGTGTTTTAAAAAACATGGAGTTTTGATAAAGTTTTTTCACTTCATTCAATTGACCCTGTTTATCCATTTCCTGCAAAGCGGCTCCTACTCCATAATAACCCGTTACGTTTTGTTTTAACTGGCTCCAGGCTCCCACAAAGGGTATGGCCCTGAGATCCTTTAATGTCAATTTAGATTTGCCACCTCGTTTTGCCGGCCTGCTACCGATATTTGTTTCACTGTAAAAATTCAATGGGCTCACATGCATCAGGTAATCCATAAAGTCGGGATGATTTTTCAGGGAGCTGTACACCTCAAAGCTTTCTTCTGCTAATTGCTGAATTAAACTTTCTTCTTTTGCTTCCAGGGTAACATGACGTGCTGAAAAAAGATCATTTGAGATGCCCGCATTCAGCAGTTGCTCGATATTATACTGGGCCGAATCTATGGTGCCGAAATTTGAACTTACCGTTTGGCCCTGTATAGTCAATTGTATTTCCTTGTTGGAAATATTTTTTCCCATAGATGCGTAAAATTTATGCGTTTTGCCACCTCCCCTGGCTGGCGGGCCACCGCGGCCATCAAAGAATACCACATCAATACCATGCGTTTCTGAAATTTTGGTAAGTTTTTCTTTTGCTTTATAAATGCTCCAGTTAGCCATCAGGTAACCACCATCTTTAGTGCCATCGGAAAATCCGACCATGATGGTTTGTTGATTATTCCTTCTAACTAAATGTTCGCTATAATCTTTGTTTTCATAGAGAGATTTCATTACGTCTTCCGATTGCTTTAGATCTTCCACGGTTTCAAATAAGGGTACTATGTCTATTTCCAGCTCTTCTTTTTTCCAACCACTTAATAAAAACAATCCGTATACTTCCAGTACGTTCAAAGCACTATTACACTGGCTGATTATATACCTGCT
The DNA here is from genome assembly GCA_039921525.1 of Chitinophagaceae bacterium. Classification (GTDB taxonomy): domain Bacteria; phylum Bacteroidota; class Bacteroidia; order Chitinophagales; family Chitinophagaceae; genus JADCRZ01. Next base: position 6,758 of record JBDSBP010000586.1, read on the forward strand.
GCAGCCTTGTACACCATTTTTTCGCTGAATGTCTTTTATGGCTTTCATACTTTCCAGGGTATCCCTGATAATACCCTCTTCGTATAAGTCGAAGTTTGCAACGCCGGTTATTTGGGTTAATAAATTCTCTTTCTCTGCTGCAGGTAGTTTAGCATAATTATCCGGTAACAGTGGTTCCATCTGGGCAACAGTTTCTAAAGCCCGGCCATGTACGGTGCTCTCCTGGCGAATATCCAAGGAGGCAAAATGCAACCCAAATACATGCACTTTATTGATCAGGTCATCTGCCAGGTGCTGAAATAACCCATTATGTTTGTAGATAATAATATTCCGGATCTCCAGAAGCGTATCAATAATATCTTGCTTGGTTAATTCTGATTGCTGATCCGGAACGAAAATATTATTGTACAATAGCAGTTCCAAATCATTTAAGATGGTATCAACTCCTTTAAATGTAAGGCGTCGTTTCAGTTGGCGCACATCAGCATAATAACATCTTATAATAGCGTCTCGTAAAGCTTCGGCTACCTTCACGGTAGTATCCACCCTTACATTTGGGTTGCCGTCACGGTCGCCGCCGGGCCAGAAACCCATCGTGATAATTGGGTTATCATCCGGAACGGCGTTAGGAAACTGGTCTTGAAAAAAAGAAATGATATTACCTGCCGCATTATAAAAAACATTTTCCAGGTACCAGATCAAACTGATCGCTTCATCATATGGCGTAGGCTTTTGTTTTTTCAGGAAAGCAGTTTTACCTAGCTGCTGCAAATACATATTTATCCGGCTCGCATTATTTTCTGTTACGGCTTTTGACAGATCATTTATTATTCCCAGTACCGAACCCGGATAAAACTGTGTGGGATGTGCAGTCAGTACAAGCCGTATGGAAAAGTCACGCAACTTTTCAGCCAGTTGCTCCTGTTTATTATTACTGATTACCTCCGATTCAAGCTGTTTCAGGCTTCCCAGTCCCTGCACATCCTGAACTTCGGTAAATGCAGCATCCTCCAGGGCATCAAATAGCACTACCTGCCTTTCTACATACTGTATAAAACGGAACAAAACATCAACCCTTTCTTTTTCCTGGGTATAAGATGTATGCTTTTTAAAAAATTCATCAATAATCTGAACAGGACTCTGCTTTTTTTTATACCCATCTTCGCAATTGGTTAACAAAAGCGAAAGCAATATCCCTGTTCTTTCTATCCGGTGAAATGGCAGTGAGTTAAAGAAACTGTTGTAGAGTTGAAATTTCAGTCCAACATAATCCTTAAACTGCTGCAAACCGTAAGAAGAGTGATTTGACATAATATTATTTGATTAAAGTATAAATATACAGCAAGCAGCAAACATGATCGGGGATTGAAAATACTGCAAATTTTCCAATTCGCTTTAAGGTTTCAATCAATTTCCCTACCTTCGAAACTCATTTTAACCTGTGGTGCTAAATTATTATCATATCACTCCTATTAATTTTACAGCATCCGCTGCAACTTCCGGTATTATTACCGTTTCAACCCGTTAAGGGTTGTAACTTGCCATATTATCCAAGGGGGCTCATTGCCTTATCAGAAAATAATTTTTATCTGCACTATTATAATTATCATTTAATTTATTAATTCATAAATATGAAGGTTCTAAAATTCGGGGGTAGCTCCGTTGCTAATGCTGAAAATATCATCCAGGTAGTGGCCATTATAAAAGAAATTGTTAGCAATGATAAAGTTGTTGTTGTTGTATCAGCAATGGGTGGTATCACCGATATGTTGATTCAATGTGGAACCCTGGCTTCAACGGGGGAGGAATTTTATAAAACAAAACTACAGGAGATAGAACAACGGCACCTCGAAACGGTCAAACTCCTGATCCCCGTTTCCCAGCAAAGCAGTATTTTAAGTTGGGTGAAGAAACGTTGTAATGAACTGGAAGATATTTGTAACGGTGTGTTCTTATTAGGTGAATTATCAGACAGAACAAAAGACAGGATAGTTAGTTATGGCGAACATATTTCCTCCCAGATCCTTTCTTCCAGACTTAAATCAGAAGGCATCGAGAATACATGGAAAGATTCCAGGGAAATCATTATTACAGACTCCCTATTTACACATGCTACGGTTGATTTTGCCATTACCAATCAAAATATTCAGAATTATTTCTCTATTACCCCGGATCTGTTATTTATAATGCCTGGTTTTGTTGCATCCGACCCATCAGGTGCTACAACCACCCTGGGAAGAGGTGGGTCTGACTTTACGGCTGCTATCCTGGCTGCCGGCGCTAACGCGTCCGTTTTGGAAATATGGACCGACGTATCCGGTATGATGACGGCAGACCCAAGGCTTGTGGCTAACACAAAGATCATTGAACATATTTCTTACCAGGAAGCAATGGAATTATCTCATTTTGGAGCCAAGGTAATATATCCCCCCACTATTCAACCTGTGTTAAATAAAAGCATTCCCGTTTGGATAAAAAATACGTTTGCTCCAAGAGACCATGGTACCATCATCGAAGCTAAAGCAGTACAGCACGAAGGCACCATTCGCGGTATTACCAGCATCAACAATATTGCCTTATTAAGCCTGGAAGGCAGTGGCATGATTGGCATTCCCGGTTTTTCAAAACGCTTGTTTGAAGTGTTGGCAAATAACCGGATCAATGTAATTCTAATTACACAAAGTTCTTCGGAGCACTCGATCTGTGTAGGCGTTCAGCAAAACAATGCGGCTAAAGCCAAAGAAGCGGTGGATAATGCATTTGATTTCGAAATTAAATCGGGCAAAGTAGAACCGCTGATCATTGAACCTGATTTAGCCATCATTGCCCTGGTAGGCGATAATATGAAAAGCCATCCGGGTATAAGTGGAAAAATGTTTGGAGCCATCGGAAGAAATGGTGTAAATGTAAGAGCCATCGCACAAGGGTCTTCTGAAAGGAATATCTCCGCAGTGGTGTCTTCTACCGATGTTAAGAAGGCGATCAACGTATTACACGAGGAATTTTTTGAAACGACCTATAAACAAATGAACCTGTTCATCACTGGTGTTGGCAACGTTGGAAGCAAGTTACTTGCCCAGTTGGAACAACAACGGTTGTATCTTCAGGAACACCTGCGCCTGCAAATAAAAGTAGTAGGACTTGCAAACAGCCGTAAAATGTTATTCAATGATGAAGGAATTGACCTGAAAAACTGGCGTGAATTATTACAACAGGGTGAAACCATGAATATCGATCAGTTCATTGGAATAATCCATTCAAAAAACCTGCGCAATTCGGTTTTTGCAGATGTAACAGCAGATGATAAAGTGGCTATGAGCTACAACACCTTATTACAAAAAAGCATATCGGTGGTAGCTTGTAATAAAGTAGCCTGCTCATCTCCATACGAATATTACCGGAAATTAAAGGATATGGCAAGGGAGTTCAATTCACTCTTTCTTTTCGAAACGAATGTAGGAGCCGGCCTGCCTGTAATCGGAACATTAAATGATCTGTTACGCAGCGGCGATAAAGTAAATAAAATAGAAGCAGTATTAAGTGGTACACTTAATTTTGTTTTTAATCATTATAATGGGGAACGCTCATTTGCAGAAGTAGTACGGCAGGCCCAGGAAGAAGGATATACAGAACCTGATCCAAGGCTGGACTTAAGCGGAACAGATGTAATGCGCAAAATCATGATCCTGGCCAGGGAATCAGGAGAGAAAATGGAAATGGAAGAAATTTTAAACAATTCATTTATGCCGGTGTCGTGCATGGAAGGTGATGTAGAAAACTTTTATAAGGAAATGGCAAAAGAAGAAGAGCATTTTAAGAAGCTGTACCGGGAAGCAGCCGACGCTGGTAAAAAGTTGAAATTTGTAGCAAAATATGAAAACGGTAAAGCCGAAGTTGGTTTACAACATATTGATTCAAACCACGATTTTTACCATCTCTATGGAAAAGATAATGTGGTTTTATTTTATACAAACAGGTATGTAGAGCAACCTTTGGTGGTTAAAGGAGCTGGTGCCGGCGCAGAAGTTACTGCTTCAGGTGTATTTGCGGACATTATCAGGGCAGCCGGTTAATCGGCTAATTATAAATTAAAAACAATGGTCTGTGAGTTCGGCCTTTAAGTCTATTAGAATTATGAAACAGGAGCAGCAAATAATAACAGTTGAAGGGTCGTATGTTACTGTGGCGAGTCCGGCAAGTATTGCAAACCTTGTTTGTGGATTTGATATTTTGGGTTTGTCTCTCAATAGCCCGGAAGATTTGATGCGCATTGAATATAGTGCTACCCCGGGCATCCGTATTCAACATACGGATGAATATAACCTTCCAACAACACCGGAGCAAAATGTGGCAGGAGCCGCACTGCTGGCTTTGATGCAGGAGCTTCCCCTGCAGGCTGGCTTTGATATTGCCATCGACAAAAGAATAAAACCTGGTAGCGGACTAGGTTCCAGTGCAGCAAGCGCTGCGGGCATTGTAGTAGCCGCTAATCATTTATTAGGTAACATATTCTCTAAGGAAGACCTTGTAAGATTTGCAATGGCAGGAGAGAAAGTAGCGTCGGGAGTAAAACATGCCGACAATATTTCCCCATGTATTTATGGAGGCGTAACACTTATCCGTTCAATTTTTCCACTTGATATTATCCCCTTATCATCTCCTTTTATGTATGTTACCGTGGTGCATCCACAAATTGAAGTAAAGACTTCTGATGCCCGACAGATTCTTCGTAAAGAGGTGCTCCTTAAAGATGCGATCAGGCAATGGGGTAACATAGCCGGACTTGTTACTGGTCTGTTGAAAAATGATTATTCACTTATCAGCCGATCATTAGAAGACGTAATTATTGAACCGGTGAGAAGTATTTTAATTCCTGGTTTTGATGAGGTGAAATTAATGAGCAAAGAAGCCGGCGCCATGGGAGGAGGGATTGCCGGTTCAGGCCCTTCGATATTTATGCTCAGCAAAGAAGAAACTACGGCTTATAGAGTAGAAGATGTTATGAAAATAATTTTTGATAAAATTGGAATCGCCTATCACACTCATGTAACAACTATTAATCAAAGCGGAGTCAGGATTATTGAAAATGTCAGAAGCACGGGTGTCGAAAAAAAGCAAGCGAATATTATAAATAGAATTTAAAGATGAGATATTTCAGTACCAACAAGGATTCACCAAAAGCAGATTTTAAAGAGGCAACCATTAAAGGTCAGGCACCGGATAAAGGATTATATTTTCCTGAAAAGATACCGTCAATATCCAATGATTTTTTTGAAAACATAGCCAACTTTTCAAAAGAAGAAATTGCGTACCATGTTATTCGGCCCTATGTCGGAGATTCAATTCCTGAAGCTGAACTGAAGCGAATAATCACTGAGACTATCAATTTCGATTTCCCTTTGATTAAAATTACTGATGCTATTTATTCATTGGAATTATATCATGGTCCCACCCTGGCTTTTAAAGATGTTGGTGCCAGGTTCATGAGCCGTTGTCTTGGCTATTTTGTAAAGGATGAAAAGAAAAAAATAACCGTTCTCGTTGCCACTTCCGGAGATACCGGTGGCGCTGTTGCCAGCGGCTTTTTTGATGTGGATGGAATAGACGTGGTTATTCTATACCCAACAGGTAAAGTAAGCAGTGTTCAGGAGCTACAATTAACAACATACGGTAAAAACATTACCGCTCTCGAAATAAATGGAAATTTTGATGATTGCCAGTCACTCGTCAAAAAAGCTTTTGCAGATACTGAATTGAACCAGCAATTGTTTCTTACTTCGGCCAACTCGATAAATGTAGCCCGGTGGTTACCGCAACAATTTTATTATTTTTTTGCGTACCAGCAATGGCAGGATAAATCGAAGCCGCCTGTTTTCTGCGTACCAAGTGGTAATTTCGGTAATATCTGTGCAGGGCTTTTGGCGCATCGATCAGGCTTACCCGTTAGCCAATTCATTGCAGCCTGCAATGCTAATGATGTAGTACCTGAATATCTTAAATCGGGTTCATACCTGCCTAAACAATCGATAGCCACCATTTCCAATGCTATGGATGTAGGTAATCCCAGCAATTTTGCGCGGATACTGGAATTATTTAACCATGAACTTTTGCCGCTGCAACATGTATTGAGCAGTTACAGTATTTCAGATGCCGCGACCGCTGAAGCATTAAGAAATCTTTATAACAGTAATAGCTACTTGCTGGATCCTCATGGCGCTGTTGCATTCTCCGCTTTGGTACAATATTTAAAAAAACATCCCGATGTAAAAGGAATCTTCCTGGAAACTGCACATCCAGTTAAATTTTACGACGTAGTAGAACCAATTATTCAGCAAAAAGTGCCAATACCCGATGTTGTTAGGGTGTTGTTAGGAAAAGAAAAGAAAAGCATTTTGATGGAACCTCAATATGAATTATTAAAAAATTATTTGCTGATGAAGGAGTGATATATCCTGTGCTAAACCTATAAGGTTCGAATTCTTAGGCTAAGATACCTAGGTGCAAACCTTATAGGCTTGCTCTCTTAGGCTGACATACTAATTCGCAAATTTTTCATTTCTTCTCAAGGGCAAATTCAACTGGTCAAACCTTACAGGTTTTCATCATGCCCACAAAAAAAGCCACTCACTTTCGTGAATGGCTTTTTAGATTTTATAAAAATATTCTTAGAACATCTACTAATCAAATTTCAAATCTAATCCCAATCCTCTCAACTCATGTACCAATACATTGAATGATTCAGGAATACCGGCTCTCGGAATATTATCACCCTTCACAATGGCTTCATACGTTTTTGCACGACCTATAATATCATCTGATTTTAGTGTTAACAATTCCTGCAGGATATTAGATGCACCATATGCTTCCAGTGCCCATACTTCCATTTCACCAAAACGCTGTCCGCCAAACTGGGCCTTACCACCAAGCGGCTGTTGTGTTATCAGACTGTAAGGTCCGATAGAACGGGCATGCATCTTATCATCCACCATGTGGTGTAATTTGATAATATAAATGATACCTACTGTTGCCTTCTGATCGAAACGATCACCTGTTTCCCCATCATACAGGTATGTATGACCGAAACTCGGCAACCCAGCCTGTGCAATATGATCCGCAATCTCTTCTACGCTTGCTCCGTCAAAAATGGGTGTTGCAAACTTCAATCCCAGCTTTTCACCGGCCCAGCCAAGAACTGTTTCATAAATCTGACCCAGGTTCATACGTGAAGGCACACCTAACGGATTCAATACAATATCCACAGGGGTTCCATCTTCCAGGAATGGCATGTCTTCAGCACGTACGATCTTAGCCACGATACCTTTATTACCATGACGACCCGCCATTTTATCTCCCACTTTCAACTTACGTTTTACGGCGAGATATACTTTTGCCAGTTTCAAAACACCGGCAAGTAATTCATCCCCAATAGAGATATTAAACTTCTCTCTTTTATAACGACCCAGTTCTTCATTATACTTTATGCTGTAGTTATGCAGCAACGTATTGATAGGATCATCCGTTTTAGCATCTCCCGTCCATCCTAGAGGATTAACATTCAGATAATCGATACCGGTAAGGTTCTTCTGTGTAAACTTTGCGCCTTTCCCGATAAGCACTTCCCCAAAATTGTTATTAACTCCGGCTGAATTATGATCCTTCAAAAGCACCTGCAGTTTGCTCAACAGAAGATCTATCAGGTCTTGTTCGTTCTTTTCGTGAACCTTTTCCAGTTTTTCAATCGCTGCTTTTTCACGAACTTTGCCGTTCTTATCTTTCTTGGCTCTCTGGAACAATTTTTTATCGATCACCACTCCTTCCACTCCATTGGGTGCTTTCAAAGATGCATCCTTTGCATCGCCTGCTTTATCACCAAAGATGGCTCTCAACAATTTTTCTTCAGGAGTTGGATCACTTTCACCCTTAGGTGTAATTTTACCAATCAGGATATCGCCTTCCTTAATATGAGCACCGATCCGAATGATACCATTCTCATCAAGATCCTTTGTAGCTTCTTCAGATACATTGGGTATATCGGGGGTCAATTCCTCTTCTCCTAATTTAGTATCACGAACTTCCAGTTCATATTCAGAAATGTGAATGGAAGTGAACAGATCTTCCCTCACAACTTTTTCACTGATAACGATAGCATCCTCGAAATTATACCCCTTCCACGGCATGAACGCCACTTTCAGGTTTCTTCCCAATGCCAACTCGCCATTCTGTACCGCGTATCCTTCTGTCAAGAAATCGCCTTCCTTTACACGCTGTCCTTTTTTAACAGCGGGTTTCAGGTTGATAGAGGTTTCCTGGTTTGTTTTTATAAACTTGGTAAGCCTATAGATAATCAGATCATCTTCAAAACTTACCAGCTTCTGTGTTTCATTACGGGTATAACGAACATGAATTTCATTGGCATCCACAAATTCAATCACACCATCGCCTTCCGAGTGAATCTGGATCCTTGCATCGCGAGCCGCTTTTCCTTCCAAACCTGTTCCAACGATGGGTGATTCAGGTCGGATCAATGGAACTGCCTGGCGTTGCATGTTCGAGCCCATCAAAGCACGGTTAGCATCATCATGTTCCAGGAAAGGAATAAGCGAAGCGCTCAAACCAACAATCTGGTTCGGGGCAACGTCCATATATTCCACTTCTTCTTTTTCCAATATTGGAAAATCGCCTGTTTGACGGGAAACTATTTTATCATCTACAAAATGACCCTTGTCATCTAATGGGGAGTTCGCCTGGGCAATTTTGGCAGTATCTTCCTCTTCCGCACTCAGGTAGGTCAGCTTTTTCATATCTACCTTCCCATCGATCACCTTGCGATACGGTGTTTCAATAAAACCCATTTCGTTGATCTTGGCGTGTACGCACAACGTAGAGATCAAACCAATATTCGGACCTTCAGGTGTTTCAATGGTACATAAACGGCCATAATGTGAATAGTGAACGTCACGTACCTCAAAACCGGCTCTCTCCCTGCTTAAACCACCCGGTCCGAGGGCTGATATACGACGTTTATGCGTTATTTCTGATAATGGATTTGTCTGATCCAGGAACTGGGATAATTGGGAAGTTCCAAAGAATGAATTGATAACAGACGATAGTGTACGGGCATTAATCAGGTCAACTGGTGTAAATACTTCATTATCACGAACGTTCATACGTTCACGGATAGTTCTGGCCATACGTGCCAGGCCAACCCCGAATTGTGCATACAATTGTTCACCCACAGTCCGAACCCTACGGTTACTCAGGTGATCTATATCATCAATTTCTGATTTACCGTTGGTTAATAATACCAGGTATTTTATAATGGAAATAATGTCTTCCTTCGTTAGCACTTTATGATCAAGCGGGTAGTTCAGGTTAAGTTTGCGGTTAATTTTATAACGGCCTACTTCTCCCAGGTCATAACGCTTGTCACTGAAGAATAACTTATCAATTATACCTCTTGCTGTTTCATCGTCCGGTGCATCAGCGCCACGAAGCTGGCGATAAATATGCTGAACGGCTTCCAGTTCCGAGTTGGAGGTATCTTTATTTAATGTATTGTAAATGATGGAGTAATCACCACTCATTTCTTCTTTCTGGATGAAAACACTTTTCGCATCCATTTCAGTGATCAGGTCGATCGCTTCCTCATCCAGCACCGTATCACGTTCCAATACCACTTCATTGCGTTCGATGGATACTACTTCGCCGGTATCTTCATCCACGAAGTCTTCTACCCAGGTTCTCAAAACACGGGCAGCTAATTTCTTTCCCAGGTATTTTTCGAGAGCCTTCTTTTCAGATTTTACTTCATGAGCCATTCCAAAAAGCTCAAGAATGTCCTTATCGGTTTCAAAACCAATAGAACGCAGTAAAGTAGTTACGGGAAATTTTTTCTTGCGGTCGATGTAAGCGAACATCACGTTATTGATATCTGTAGCAAATTCCATCCAGGCTCCCTTGAAAGGAATTACCCTCGCGGAATATATCTTGGTTCCATTTGGATGGATAGACTGGCCGAAGAATACTCCAGGTGAACGATGTAATTGAGAAACCACCACCCTTTCCGCGCCATTAATAACAAAAGTACCACGTGGCGTCATGTAAGGTATGTTACCTAAAAACACATCCTGTATAATTGTTTGGAAATCTACGTGTTCTTCATCGTTACAGCTCAAACGTAGTTTGGCTTTAAGAGGAACAGCATACGTTAACCCACGCTCCATACATTCTTCAATAGTATAACGGGGAGGATCAATAAAATAATCGAGGAATTCCAGCATGAAGATATTACGGGTATCCGTAATGGGGAAATTCTCCTTGAACACCCTGAACAAACCTTCGATATTACGTTTGTCAGGAGTTGTTTCT